>JAHDHB010000055.1:18580-19158 GCA_020631545.1 Saprospiraceae bacterium
ATTCCATTTTAACCGTATTTATACGCTTGTCACTGGTAAGATTATCAACGGTTTGAGCGATTTTACGTTTCTTATCTTCGATTTGAAATTTTTCATCTGTTACATCATCCTCCGTCAGCTTTTTGCTTCGAATAACTAAACCTCGCAACTCCTTTTTTAGCTCGGTCAATTCATGCGTAGTGCGGTAGTCTTCAGTTCGTTGCACTTCACGAATTTCTTCGTTTAGTTTCTCTAGCAAGACCATTAGTTCATCATTTAGACGACTGACATTTACGTGGCGTTCCGATGGAGTGAAGACATTCTCAAATTCCTGATCAGTCAGCATCAAGTAGGCATTGATTTTCAAATCTCTAGACTCTGATATTTCCAAGGTGATTTCTACATCTGAGCCTTTGACCAAATCACGTTCTAAATCTTTACCTGATACAGTGATAAAACCAATAGGTTGATTAGCAGAGGGTAGGGCATAGGCTGGGCCTTCTAGAATATTTATCGTAATTCGGTCGTCCGTACCTTTTTTGATGGTTTTAGAAACCTCTTTGATCAAAGTTCGTCTAGTAGGAAGAATAGCATTTTTC
>JAHDHB010000056.1 GCA_020631545.1 Saprospiraceae bacterium
ATAGTCATATCTTTCGCACGCTTGTCCATACCATAAGCCAAAGCAGCAGCAGTAGGCTCATTGATAATACGCTTTACTTTCAATCCTGCGATTTCACCAGCCTCTTTAGTTGCCTGACGCTGAGCATCATTGAAGTAAGCAGGTACCGTTACGACCGCTTCGGTTACATCTTGCCCTAGGTAATCTTCAGCCGTTTTCTTCATTTTTTGAAGTACCATTGCTGAGAGTTCTTGTGGTGTATATTCTTTTCCGTCAATATCTACACGCACAGTGCCGTTGACACCTTCAACCACTTTATAGGACATTAAATCGCCTTCTCTCTTCACATCAGAATAACGAGAGCCCATGAACCGCTTAATAGACATGATGGTTCTTAATGGGTTCGTGATGGCTTGGCGCTTAGCGGAATCACCGATTTTACGTTCGCCATTATCCATGAAAGCGACAATGGAAGGAGTCGTTCTTCTACCCTCTTCATTCGGAATAACCACGGGTTCGTTACCTTCCATAACGGCAACACAAGAGTTTGTAGTACCTAAATCGATTCCAATAATTTTGCTCATGCTGATCTTATTTTTTGGTTTTAAGAGTATAAGAATGAAAGGAATAATCCGTGACTCATTCTCTTAATTCTATTGTTGGATATGCTCTTCTTTATTCAATTGATATGCCAATGCCAATTTTTCGTTCTTGTCTGTCATTTTTGCATTTTTGACTGCCAATCCATAAAAATAGAAGGTAGGAAGGATGACAAAAGGGCAGTTTTAGCTATAGTGAATTGACAAATGGAAAAAGGAGATTAGCTTTTAGAGGAAAGGAGTAAGCGGAGATTTGTTCTACTACGTAGCCAAAAGATGATTAAAACTCATCTTTTGACGCGACACATTTAGCTTTAGTAACTAAGCAGAGAAATTCAAATTATCTAGCTATAATTTAAAGTTTTTCTTCCTGATCGTAGTCAATCGGTTTATGATAACCCGCAAAAGGAATTTTTAAAAGATACATTACATCGTTAATGTCTTTTGTATTCATGTAGGTATCTACACCATATATAAGCTTCTTGTTATCCACTTTTGCAAAAGTTTGAAAAATACGATCCCAAAAGGAGAAGATATTTCCATAGTTAGAATCCGAATAAGGTTGGCGATAATGATGGTGTACACGGTGCATGTTAGGTGTACAAAAAACAAGAACTAGTGTATTATCTAACCAGCTAGGCATCTTTACATTTGAATGGTTGAACTGACTAAGTGCAACAGACATAGACTGGTATAAAAAAACCAGCCACATTGGGGCTCCTACTAAGAATACTGCTACAATGGTAAAGGTGAAGCGAATAACACTTTCACCAGGATGATGACGATTGGCCGAAGTCGTGTCTATATTTTGATCAGTATGATGGATGACATGAAATTGCCACATCCATTTGACGTGATGCTCAACATAATGTGCTAACCACGCACCAAAGAAATCAAGTAGAAGAAGACCGACGACTAGCACTCCAATAGCAGGTAGATCAAGCCATTGCACAAGACCGAATTCGTTAGCTACAACCCAATCCGCAGTAAAAACCAATAGGAATGCCATGAAAAAATTAATGATAATGGTAGTCAGGGTAAAGAACAAATTAAGTCCTGTGTGCTTGACTTTATTGTATTTAGTTTCAAATAATGGCGCAGCATTTTCGATCAATAAAAAAATAGTCAACCCGCCAATAAGGACTGCCGAACGGTGGGCAGTGGGCATTTCTGCAAAATAATTGATTAGAGCATCCATATTATATATATTATGAGAGGTAAATTCCTAAATTCTTACTTGATTTCCAAATTTGTAGCAAGTTTTTTGGAATGGAGAATTGAAAACAGAGGATGGAGGATTTACGAAGCCCTTGAATTTAATGTTTAAATTCAAGGGCTTCGTATGTATTTGTAGAACGTTGTGAGAAAACTCTTAACTCGTAATTCCTAATTCTCAACTCTTTGTTTATCGGCTTTCCATAGGCGCAATGGTTATAAAATACTTCCCACATTGCTTTTCTGGTGCGCTGTAGTCTCTATCAAAACGGTATCGTTTGAGCAATCGTTCTGTTTCTGCTAAGATTTCAGATCGCCTTACTGTAGATTCTTCTTTTAAGGATTTAGAATAGACAACTCTTCCATCCTGATTTACACAAATAACAACGGCAATTTTTCCTGTAGCTACCATTATCTTCGCTTTCTGTGAAAAGGGTGGTTCATAGATTTTGTTTCGGCCAAAATCATTGAAATTGTAATTCGCTCCTGCTACAGCCGCTGCACCAGGTGTGCTACTAGTTCCTGATGTTCCTTGACCAGGATTGGACGTACTACCTCCTGGTTCCTCACCTTCCCCTCTACCGGCTTTATTGTCAGAACTAGGGTCATTGCCTGTTCCTCCTTTTTCATCCGTTGTTTCAGAGTAAGTCAATTCTTCTTCTCCAGTATCTTCCTCAGGCAAATTTTGCTCCGTTGGTTTACTAGCAGCGAAAGGCTTCGAAAACATCTCTTTAAACGTAGGCCAAGCTGTAGAGGGTGTTGGTTGAGTCACCGCAGGTCTAGCTTGTACTGGAGAAACTTCTGCGGGCGTCGGTGTAGAGGCCGCTTCCGCAGGTGTGGGAGCCGCTTCTGTCGGTGGAGCAGAAGCTGGCGCTTCGTTCGTTACAGGATTGTCTGCCAATGGTGGAGCTTCTAGCAATTCGGCACGAGCTTCCTCAAACTTCACAATCTCAGGTTTGGAAAAATTAATGACAATTTGTTTGCGTTGATTCTTCCTTGCCAACTCACTATCCGTTATGCTCATCGACATAAAGGGTATTAAAAAGAAAATAAGAAAAATGGCATGGATGACAGCAGATATCGTCCTAGCTTTAGTCTTATTCGTTTTCTCTCTTCGTTTTTGCTGTATGGACATATTCGTTCAAACGTTAATTATTTGGGAATTAATCGTAGTGAAAATTAGGAACTTTAGCTAAGCAGCTCCTAACACTACAATTTACATTTTTTATTTAAGAAATCGTAGGAAAACTAAGGTGATTTTGGCGTATTGAAAATGAAGAATTGAAGATAGATAATTTTTGGACTCCAACAAACGTTATTTTTAAGGTGACATGATACTACTTAGATGTTCTAACGTCATTAACTCCTTGAATATTATCGTACTGCTTAAATTTACTTGTTTTTCCGCTTTCTTTTCTTTTTCGCATTCCGAATTAATGACTTGATTAAAGCAGAAAGTTTTTCCAACTCTATTTTAGATTTTGTATCAATATAAGGCGTTTTGTACTCTTCTGTATTAGGTGTATTTGTATGAAAATCAAACTTTTCTTGCGGTATCAAGTGTAAAAAATATTCGTCTTCATCGACTTGAATTTCCTTTACAGAATTCCATTCGACAAAATGTGTTTGCTTTTTAAAACTGCCTACTCTAAAGGTAATCCCCTCCTTGGTGATAAGGTATTTATTTCCCTTGCGAAAAATATAATCCCTAACATCCATCACCAACAAAAATAATAGCGCAGGCACCAATAGAAAAAGCCACAATTGCCACACAGTATCGACTTTAGATTCAGCAGCAGTAGGCACCAACCAAGCATATACACTAACAATAGCGAAAATCGCTAGAAACAAGGTAATACTAACAATAGCTATCAGCACAGTCGTTTGTAGCGTTTCTTGGCTATCCTTTGAGTTCCATAATTTAAAGGCCTGATTAGGTGCTCCTTGCCAGAGGGTTTCTTCGGAATCGTTATTTGGTGTTGGCATAGTGATGTTGGATTAGTTAAGTAGTACCCATTTGGTGACAACAAGCAGTTTTACAAGGGGTACTTACTCGCGTTCAAATTCCAATCTTCTCCCCTTCTGTTCCTCAAAAAATAGCCCATTTTTGTAGGCTAAATGCCCATTGACGAAAGTATGAGTCACACTTCCCTTAAAACTATGATTTTCAAAGGGAGACCAACCGCATTTGAAGTGAATATTGTCTTTGGTAACTGTCCAATTCTTTTCTAAATCAACTAGTGCAAGATCTGCCCAATAGCCTTCTCGAATGTAGCCTCTTTCTTTTACTTGAAAACAGATGGCGGGCGCATGGCACATCTTTTCAATGATACGCTCTAGCGAAATTTTCCCTGCTTGGTAAGCTTCTAACATGACATTCAAGGTATGCTGAATCAAGGGGACACCCGACGGCGCACTGAAATATTTCCCATTCTTTTCCTCTAAGGTGTGAGGCGCGTGATCGGTAGCAATAATGTCCAAACGATCATCAAGCAAAGCTTGCCAAATGGCTTCTCGGTGAAACGCTTCTTTGATCGCAGGGTTGCACTTGATTTCTGTACCATAGCGACCATAATCATTCTTGCAAAAACGTAAATGATGAACACAAACCTCGGAAGTTATCAACTTATCTTTCAACGGAATGGAATTATCGAATAAATGCAATTCATCCTTTGTAGAAATGTGAAGAATATGCAAGCGAGTGCCATATTTTTTAGCTAATTCTACGGCTAAACTTGACGATATTAAACAGCCCTCAGCATTTCGAATCTCTGGATGACAAGAAATCGGTATATCCTCACCATATTTTTCACGATATCGCGCTGCATTCGCTCGTATCGTAGCTTCATCTTCGCAGTGTGTCGCAATAAGCATAGGAACCCTAGAGAAAAGGCCTTCTAGTGTAACCTTATTGTCTACCAACATATTCCCTGTACTGCTTCCCATAAAAGCCTTGATTCCGCAGACCGTTTTGGGATCTGTTTTCAGCACCTCTTCTAGGTTGTCATTACTTGCGCCCATGAAAAAGGAATAATTGGCCAACGATTTTTGGGCCGCAATATCATATTTGTCTTGTAATAAAGTCTGCGTGATGGCCGGCGGTTTCGTATTCGGCATTTCCATAAAAGAAGTAACCCCTCCAGCAACAGCAGCACGAGGCTCTGTATATAAATCCGATTTATGTGTCAAACCTGGTTCACGAAAATGCACTTGGTCATCTATAATACCTGGTATAAGATGCAGTCCTGTTGCATCAATCTCAAGAGAGGCTTTTTTATCAATTTGATTATCAAGCTTTTCAATCCTTCCGTTTTTCACAAAAACATCTCCCGCCCAAATCTTTCCTTCATTGATAATCCTTGCATTTTTTATCAGTACAGTACTCATTGTTAATCGTTTAATTTTACGATGAGCAAAAGTACAAAATTTCTAGGTTTTAATGTGCTTATAATGCCAAGAGTAATAAAAACAGCCAATTACACCTTATTTTCATAAAAAATGGCGATTATTGTTCCAGTTTTGGAACAAAGCGATTCACCAGAAGACTTTGTATTCCTTTTCAAAAACAAATAATGAGGTATTTTTTTCATATTGCCTACGACGGCACAGCTTATCGAGGTTGGCAACGACAAGCAGAAGTTACGACAGTTCAAGCTACTATAGAAGACACCTTAAGCCGCATTCTAAAGCGTCGTGTCTATTGCATTGGCTGTGGACGAACAGATGCGAAAGTGCATGCAAGCCAATATTTTTTCCATATAGATGTCCCAATTGAATTAAAAGAAGGAATGTGTGAAATCTTTAATCGGAATTTACCCATCGATATTTCAATTTTTGAGATCCTCCCTGTCGAAAGAAAAGGAAATCATGCACAAACAAATGCACTTGAACGAACATACCACTACTATATGCATGCTCAAAAAAATGCCTTTCTTAGTAACTATAGCGCTTTGTACCCCATTCAAAACTTGGATATAGAAAAAATGCGCCAAGTGGTAGCCTTACTACCGCAACACCAAGATTATCAACACTTTTGCAAAACACCTGACAAGCACAATCATACCTTATGTCAAATTACCCATGCTAGTTTATGGAGCAATAAAAAGCAAGACAAGATGCGCTTCCAGATCACAGGAAACCGTTTCCTACGCGGAATGATTCGTATCCTAGTTTCAAAATTGATTGATGTCGGAAGAGGAAAAGTGACCATTGAAACTTTTAAACGGTATTTATCGGGGAAGGAAAAACCTCAATTCATGAATTTTGCTTACCCTCAAGGCTTATACTTGGCTAAGGTTCGTTATCCTTTCATTGACTTACCAGCAAGTACTGATTTTCCAGAAATTTTACTTGGCGAAATGTTAGAAAACAGCTAATTAATAGTTGACACAAAAGTCGATTTCCGAACTTGAGTTCCATTTTTAATTATCAGGTGAAGCCTAGCAGTAACCTCACTTTACACTTTCATTATGGCCAACCTAGCTCATAGGAGGTACTTCTTCCCTCTGCCTTACTTTTGACTAGCACTCCTTTTCGGCGCAAATCGGTTATATCTCTTAGCGCGGTATCCGTAGAACATTTACAAATTTTAGCCCATTTAGAAGTTGTTAATTTCCCTTCGAAACCATCAAACAGTTTATGGACTATCTTAAACTGTCTTTTGTTCATTATAATGTATTTATTAGCTCTGAAGAAATTGATTTTTCGCATCACTCCTGCTAGTGCTTCTTCTGAAAATAAGATTGATTTTTTTAAGCATTGAAGAAACCAAATTATCCACGAGGTAATATCTAAGCTACCTTTCTGAGTCATTTCTAGTATGGCGTAATAGCTTTTTCGTTCTCGTTGGATTTGCGCAGACATGCTGTAATATCGTTGATTACAACCGTCTGATCTTCCTAGCTGCATATCGGTTATTGCTCTAGCAATTCTCCCATTTCCATCTTCAAAAGGATGTATGGTGATAAACCATAAGTGAACAATGGCCGCTTTAATAACATCATCAATTGGGGTTGGTGAATTAAACCATTTTAAAAACTGTTTCATTTCCTTTTTCATTAAGCTAGCATCAGGTGCTTGAAAATGAATTTTTTCTCTTCCTATTCCGCCTGAGACTACATACATAGGCCCTTTGTCTCCATTTCTCCAATCTCCCACAATAATTTTTTGAATACCACTATGCCCTACTGGAAACAAGGCACTATGCCAAGAGAAAAGTCTATTTTTGGTTAGTTTTTTATCAAAGTTTTGCGAAACATCCATCATTATTTCTACAAATCCTTCTACTCTTCTAGAGATTTTTGTTGTCTTATAATCTAGTCCTAATTTTCTAGCTACGGAGGATTTTACTTGTTCTACGCTTAGGATTTCGCCTTCAATTTCATTGCTTTTTACGATGTCCAACGTGAGGTTTTTGGCCATTGTTTCAGTTTGAACTGGTAGGCCTAAGCTATCCATTTTGCCAAGTAGTCGTCCTTGCAGTTTTCTTACTTCTGCAAGTGGATTGATTACTGCTTCTGTATCCCATTGAAATTTGGGCCATTCTTTTTCTTTGTGTATGTACATGATTTTCTATTCACCGCAAATTATGCGGTAAATATATGCCTTATTTACCGCATTCGCAATTATTTACCGCAATATATGCGGTGAATAAGTCTTTTTCTTTCTTTCGATTATTCCATTTGCTATTATTTTACCCAAATTCCTAAATTTCATGTACTTTGTGGTCGTAAAGCTATACTCATGATTAAACAAAGTACGATAACTGAGATTTTTGAATCTTCCAAGATAGAGGATGTTGTTGGAGATTTCGTGAATTTGAAAAAACGCGGGGTCAATTTATTGGGTCTTTGTCCTTTTCATGGAGAAAAAACGCCCTCCTTTACGGTTTCTCCTGCTAAGAATATCTATAAGTGCTTCGGCTGTGGTGTGGGGGGAAATCCCGTCAATTTTATCATGGAACATGAAGGTTTAACCTATCCTGAGGCACTTCGCTACTTGGCTAAGAAATACAACATCGCTATAGAAGAATCAGAAACGACGGATGAACAACGACAAGAGAAACAGCTTTATGATAGTCTTTATTTGGTCAATGATTTTGCTCAAAAATACTATGAACAACAGCTTTTTGAAACGGAACGAGGCAAGAAAATAGCCTTAAGTTATTTTAAGGAACGAGGATTTCGAGAAGAAACCATTAGGAAATTTGGGCTAGGCTATGCACCAGAAAAAGGAAATACCTTTACACTTTATGCCGTAAACAAAGGCTACAAGCAAGACACCTTGCAAAAAGCAGGTTTGACGACTTCTAGGGGACGAGATTTTTTCAGGGATCGCGTTCAATTTACTATCCATAACCTAACTGGTAAAGTTGTTGGGTTTGGTGGTCGGATTTTGGTTAAGAATGTAAAGGCACCGAAATATCTAAATACGCCAGAATCGGAGATTTACAATAAGAGTAAAATTCTTTACGGAGCTTATTTCGCTAAAAGGGCTATTCGTTCGCAAGATGAGTGTATTATGGTGGAAGGATATACTGATGTTCTATCCTTGCATCAGTCTGGCATTGAGAATGTTGTTGCTTCCTCCGGAACATCGCTTACTGTTGATCAGATTCGCCTTGTAAAACGTTATACTCCAAACATCAAGATCATTTATGATGGAGATCCTGCTGGTGTAAAAGCTGCTTTGCGTGGTTTAGATTTAGTACTAGAACAGGATATGAATGTGCGAGTAGTTTTGCTCCCACAAGGAGAAGATCCAGATTCCTATTTACAGAAAGTAGGCGCTACTGCTTTTCGAGAGTTTATTGATAAAAACGCAAGTGATTTTATACTCTTTAAGACCAACTTGCTGCTAGATGAAGCAAAAGGGGATCCAATAAAGAAGGCGAATTTGATTAAAGATATCGTTGGGAGTATTGCTAAGATTCCTGACCCCTTAAAGCGCTCTGTTTATATTCGTGAATGTGCTAACCGCTTGGAAATCGGTGAAGATGTGCTTGTCCAAACGACGAATAAGTTGAAGATGGAGCATATCCGAAAACAGCAAAAACAAGAGGAACGAGATCGTAGACAGGCTCAAAGAAATCGTACCACAACGCCTCCTGACGAGTCTTGGCCAGATGCTCCACCTTCTGATTTCCCTAGTGAAATCCCTCCGGATCTAGAGCATGGTTTTCCTAGCGATGAACCTGATGATTCCTCTTTTCCCCCTACAAGAGAAACAAGGTCTGCTCCTCCCGCCGTCGACGCCTCCTCTAAGGTTATCGTGGGTGATGAATTCCAAGAAAAAGATATCGTTCGTTTACTAATGTCTTTTGGGGAAGAAGAAATGGAAGAAGGAATTTCTGTGGCTCAATACATTCTAATTAATGTGGAAGAAGTTTTAGAAGCTTTTGATCATTCTTTTTACAAAAAGATCGTTCAAGACTGCTTAGAAATGCTAAAAGCTAAAACACCAATCACTCAAAAACATTTCCTCCAAAGTCCCGATCAGGAAGTAAGCAAATTAGCTGCTACACTTTTGACGACACCTTATGAATACAGTAAAAACTGGGAAGAAAAATTGATGAATCCCCTACAGACACAACCCATGCCCGAAAAGAACTATAAAAAAGATACCGTCATAGCTGTAAATCGAATAAAACTGAGAAAGGTCAATAAGCTTTTAAATGAGAATCAATCAAAAATCAAAGCTTTGCAAGAACAAGGAGGAGATGCTATGGATATGATAAAACAGATAAAAGTACAACAAAAGTTGCTGCAAATAAGAGAGGAAATTGCAAATTTGCTTGGCACTAGAGGAGCTATAAAATAGCAATATAGATGACAGGATTGTTTTTTGCCCTGACTTTGCCTGTATTTTTACTGCTAGGTATACTTTGATTTTTACAAAAAAAGCAACGCTAGCCACCAAAAACTATTTAGCTTAGGTAAACACAAAAAGAGCTAATTTTGACGCATCAAAAAGCCCAATGAATAAAACATTCTAGTAATCGATTGGGAAATAAAATTATTTTTTTATTCCCCAATCGTATTAATACTTTCTACCAACTCATATCATCATCCTCGATCTTACTGTCATCATCTTCATTATTTTCGATGAACTTGCTCTCAAGGCTTTCGGCTGGTTTTTCAGGTTTTTTATACGGAATATATTCCCCTGTAGCTTCCATTTCTTTTCTACGCTCCTCATACTCAGCATGTCGGCGGTCGTACTCATCGTAGTCATAATCCGGCATCAATTCTTCTTTTACATGATTAATGGTTTCATCCAATCCATTTAGAAAACGGTTGAAATCCTCTTTGTAAAGAAAAAGCTTATGCCTTTCATAACCTTCGCCCTCAAAGCGCTTAGTACTTTCGGTAATCGTGATGTAATAATCATTACCCCTAGTTCGGCGTACATCAAAAAAATAAGTGCGGCGTCTGCCTGCTTTTACCTTATTGGAGTACACACTCTCAAATTTCTTTCTCTCGAAATCCACAGTTAAAAAGGTTTTGTGTGAACAAAATAATCTATCTCAAACACTCAAAATGCGACATCAAAATAGTCCATTTTTTAGTAACTCAAGATAAGTTCCTATACAAAAGTAATTATTAGTTTTACATTTCAAAAACAATCAAGCCCTTATTTGCGAATCTTCTGCTTTTTGTTGCTCAAATAAGCGAAAATAGTGTCCTTTTAGAGCAATTAACTCCTCATGAGTCCCTTTTTCTAGAACACAACCGTCCTCTAAAACAATAATTTTATCGAACTCCAACAAGCTATAAATTCGATGCGTAATCACAATAGCTGTTTTTTTAGCTAGTGCATTATCCAAATATTCTAAGATCGTTTTTTCCGTATTGGTGTCTACTGCCGATAAACAATCATCTAAGATTATTATGTCAGGTTTCTTTATAAACGCTCTAGCTATAGCAATTCGCTGCTTCTGTCCTCCAGATAAAGTTACACCTCTCTCTCCTACCATCGTTTCATAACCATCTTTAAGGCTTAATATTTCATCATGGACTGCCGCATATTTAGCGTATTGTTGAGCTGTCACTAAATCTTTAGAAGAAGTTCCGAAAGATAGGTTATTCAGAACAGTATCTGAAAAAAGAAAAACATCCTGTGGCACATAGCCAATTTTTTGACGCAACAATGACAAATTGTGCTTTTTTACTTCTGTACCATCTATAAGAATTTTCCCTTTGCTTACATCATACATTCTTACTAGTAAATCAGCTATCGTCGTTTTTCCTGAACCTGTTTTTCCAATAATAGCCATTTTCTCTCCAGATTTTAATTGGAAAGAGACCTTATCCAAGGCTCGAATGCCTGTATCAGGATAATCAAAAGTTACTTCATCAAATTCTATGGCTCCTTTTATCTTATATTCCTCCTCTCTTGCATTCACAATTTTTGAAGACGTCTTTAAAAACTCATTTATACGTCGTTGAGAAGCGGCCGCTCGTTGTATAATAGAAGCCACCCAACCAATAGCCGCTACAGGCCAAGTAATCATACTTATATAAATCACAAACTCCGCTATATTCCCTGCCGTAATATTACCTCGAATAACCTGTAAGCCACCAATATAGATGGTAATAATCGTACTCATCCCCACAAGCAATAACATCAAAGGAGAAAAAAGTGCTTCAATCGTAACTAATTTCATCGAATTACGCTTGTATTTGTCACTTTGCTCTGCAAAAAAACGTCCCATTAAAGGTTCCATCACATAGGATTTCACCACTCGAATACCTGAATAAACTTCTTGGGAAGCACTATTCATCGTAGATAGTTGTTCTTGTATCTCCGTACTTCGCTTGAATATCAGATTGTTGACAAAATAAATCGAAACAGACAGAAAAGGTAAGGGCAATAAACAATAAAACGTTAATTCTGCATTTACAGACAACATGGCAGAAATGACAATAATAAATAAGAACGTCAGATTAATCCCATACATTATTGCTGGACCAACATACATTCGTACTTTCGCGACATCTTCCGTAATACGCGCCATCAAATCGCCTGTATTATTCCGCTTGTAAAACGCTAAATCTAATTTTTCATAATGTTTGAAGATTTCGCTACGCAAGTCGTATTCTATCAATCGAGACATCACTATAATGGTCTGACGCATAAAGTACATAAAGACTCCCATTATTAGAGCTAATACTAGCACTGCACTCCCGAAAAACAACAAGGTAGACGCCAAGGTACTGAACAACTCTGTTTGCAATGAAAATCCAGCATAAAGCTTGTAAAGTCGAATATTCTCCACCACTAAATCCAAAGCATGACGCACCATCTGCGGCTGCAAAATCTTGAAATAGTTTTGCAATATCACAAAAACAATCCCTAGCAATAACCGCCAACGATATTTGTAGAAATATTTATTTAGGAAAAAAAGATCTTTCATGTTTTTCTTGAAATATTCGGAGAAAACGCTACAAATATACTAATTAATTGGTGGCAATAACCATCTTAAAAAACAACTTGCTGCACGACTTCTAACAATTTGAGACTAAAATTGTTGCAAATCTACCTAAAACAAAAAATCATTTACCACTAGACTTATGAAGTCAGCAAAACACCTGTTACATATTTAGAACTTTTTGTCTGCCGAAAAGGAAGAAATTGTGTAATTCTATCTGTGCTTCCATCAAATTCCTTATCATATTTCAATTCAAGAATATACCCTTTATCGTAAGTAGGCCGTGGAATAGAACGGCCCGCGTAGACGAGCATCGAAGAATAGGCTAATGTGCGATCAATCGTAATCCTAAATTTACCATCAGAAGTTCCAAAGTACGAACGCCAATAGCTATTCATCAAAATAGGTGATAATACATTTTTGCTATTCAATAATTTATTAATCCTCGTCGTTAATTCAGGGATATTATTTAGCTCAAAATCATCTACATCAAAAATCTCCTTAGTACCCAAGTAATTTTGCTTGATTTTTACTTCAAAACGTGGTCTTTTCACTTCATTTCCTTGTTCTCCATACCAACGTACACGAAATTTCTTACGCTCCGCAATACCTATGACATTATCAGCATAAGTGGACAAGGCGGGCGTATCAAAATAGATGTTATTTACCTTTCTATCTGGAAATATTTTTCGAAAGCCAGCAGGATGACTTCTAATCGCTTGCTCCAAAATCGCCAAACTGTAATGTTCTAACTTGTATTTTTTCTCGTGACGCATATTTTATTAGTTAGGAGTTAAGAGTTAGTAGTTAAGAGTTTTTTGCGGGTGTATTACCAAAAACTCCGTAGGAGTTCACTGTCGGTAGCCATGAGTTTTAACCTGTGGTCTGAATACCGAAACCTAAAAAAACGAGTACTCCTCCGACAAAACTTACCTCTACATCCTTAATTATCAATCAACTGCCCTTTCAAATCTAGTGTTGATCCTTTCTCAATTAAGTAAAGTTGATTGACATTTTCAGCGGTATAATTCTTTACAACAATAGAAGCACTTCCATATTCTGGCTTTTTTTGGTAGGCTGCAAAACCTTGTTTACAATTCACCAAATTAATACCTTTGACCGTCAATTGGCTCAAATCTTTGGAAGCTAAGCCAATCACAGCACCGTCTATTGTGCCGCCCCAAACCGTCGTTTCGGCCTCTTCTCCTACGCTTATGCCTTTATCTCCAATATTCTTCATCATACATTGGGAAACGGTAATTTTTGATGTTGAAAAATCTAGTGCATCATTACCCGTATTTCTAAAGGTCGAATTCTTCACTAAGCCAGTGCAAAAATCAGCATCAAAACCGTCAGCAAACGTTTCGCTCACCAAGCATCGATCCATTTCAAAATCGCTACGGATTAGGTTTAGCGCATCTTCACAATTATTCCTTGTAAAAACGCATTTATACAATTTCAGTTTCGCTTCATAAAACGTTACAGCTCCTGTTAAATTCCATTGCTCATGGCTCAGGGTGTTGAAGTTTTCAAAAGAAACATAGGACAAAATCGACTCTCCCTCAGGTTCAAGAACGGTAAATCCCCTAGCCGTGCCATCTTCCGAATAAATCCGAATCGGTGCTTCTTCCGTACCATGCATTCGAACAGGCGACTTTGAGATAAACTTAGCTCCTTGGATAAAATTAAACTCGCTACCTCCTTCAAAGATAACCGTATAATTCTCAGGAATGATAAGATCCTCCTTGATCACATGTTCTCCAGTTCTAAAGCGAACAATGCTATTCTCCAAGGAATAAACGTCATTACTAGCAAGTGTTACATTTTTGAACAATGCTTGCCTTGGCGTTATCTGCATCGGCATTTTCCAAGGCGTTATGGTTGAGTGGAATATTGAATCTGTGCCTGGTACTTGATAAAAGATAACTTTGGCGTCTTGACTAGCTTGGTAATCCGAAAAAATTGGAACTTTCCACCTTAAGGAAGGAAAAAACGAGGTAGACTTTTCAAGTTTCTCCGATATGTTGGAAGCATTTTTACCAAAACCGACGACTTCTAAGGGTAGGAAATGACGATTGGTTATTTTTAATTGTTGCTCCCCATTCTTTATCCCTTGCGCCCAAACTTGCAAACCATTTTCAGGGAATGGATATAACATAGTACGAAGTACTCTCGCTCTTTCTAGAATTCTTTTACGATCAAACGCATATTTTTGATTTTCCTTACGAAGGAAGTTTTCACGTTGAACCAAAGCAGGCTCCAACTCATTCAAAAATTGCTCAATATATTTTTGGCTAGAGAACCGTTTTAGATAAAAAAGATATTTTTCTATAAAATCATCGTCAAAAAACGCCTTCATAAACACTTCTACACTTGTATTCGCACGCTTGTAAATGCTTTGTGCTATGAACTTCCCTCCACCAGGTGCATGATTTATCAGTTCTTCCGCAAAACCATCATAACCAATAGGTTCTAACTTGCTGGTAACAGGATTAAAGTAGAATCGTTGATTGTGCCAAGTTAAGCCGTGAAAAGCTTGCATGACATCCGCAATAGCATAATTTTTAGCCAACAAATCCAAGTCAAATATCTCATCGGGCTTCTTCAAACCATGCCGAAACTGTTGCATCAAGGTTTGGGCTAATTCAAATTGCTTGGACAAAACGGGGGAAGCCATCGTTTTAGAAGAATTGTAAGGAGCAATCATCGCTGCTTCCATCGCATGTTCCTTGTGCTCTAGAAACTTCAAACGGCCATAGGCGTCTATCTGACGCTTGTAGGAATTCCAATAATCATCTTCCGTAAATCGTACAATAGGCCCTTCTCTTCGCTTTTGATATTCCAATAAATTCTTATCAAAATGCTCTTCATAACAGTAAATTCCAAGGGGACGGCCATTGAGTGTCAGTTCAATAAAATCATATCTAGGATAAAGCACATCTTCCTTGGCCAAAAACTGATGATACACCCACTCAAAAAGATGTGAACGGGTATGCGGACTTTGTATTGAGAAGGTATTCAAGCGTTTCCAAGCATTAGGCTCCTTAACTTGAATACGAAATGACCATTTTTCTCCTTGTAAATGATCCAACCAATCTCCTTTCAATCGTAGTTTAATAGGAATTTTCCGTTCTTCTTCCACAATATATCCTTTAACCCAATCCTCTTCATCGGTTATCAAAATACCTAGCCTCCGTGCTTCTTCACGTTTTTTTCGAAGCTTAATCATCTGCTTCTCATCGATTTCAATGGCAAGTTTTTCACGTTTAAAGGCCTCCGTACCAGTAGGTTCCGCGACCTTCTCTATCTTCAAATCATCAAAATATACTTTCTCAATATGCTTTGCCCCATAAACGTAGACTTTCATGTAGTCTAAATCCTTGAAATAAGGTACGGCAAAGGAAAGCTCGATTTTTTGCCACCCCTCTTTTCCTATTTCAGAAGGTTGAGTCCGCATCTCATAAAAATCATCTGCGGTAGGTCCCGCCACCACCAAATGCCCCAAAGATCCTCCAATTTCAAGCTTCCAAGCACTGACCTTATAGACCGTTCCTGGCGTTGGATTTTCAATGGTATAGGTAAAACCATAGGAGTTACTTGAATCCAACCGACAAGAATAATTCCCAGAATAAGCCTCTTCATTACTTTGGGTACTCCCATTTGAAAAAGACCACCCTTCTGTTCTGAAATCACTTCCAACAACTTGCTCAGCATCACAGTACACAACATCAAAATCACTACTCCTGCTCAGCACATTCGTGAACAGTGTCATTCCTATAACTGAAAAGAGTAAAAAAAGCACCGTACCACCTAGTACTTTTAGTGTACGAAGCCATAAAACAGAGTCATTTGTAGTATTTTTGAGTAGCATATTTCTTTAATTACCAAGAATGGTGCAAACATAGAAACTTTGCAGAGAATATTGTATGAAATGGAAAGGAAATTTCAAAGCGAATCAATAAATCAAAAAGGGAAATAGACCTCAAAATCCAATTCCCTTTTATAACATTAACAGCAAGATTATCAGTGCTTAAACACAATCCTCTACACTATCAAATCCGGTTGATCAATAATAGAAAAAGTAGTTTTAGGCGAAAGCCCTGTAAGATCATTTCTCAAATCATTCAATTGACCAATATCCTTCGCTTTGCAGATAAAGGTAAGATCTAATCCAGACGCAATCTTATCCATTCGCTTTAATTCTACATAAGCCAATCGATTCGTAATCAAGCTATTGATCTTTTCTAAATCTTCCACATCTGTACTGAGATTCAAGTACATTTTATCCTCGCTTTTGAATGATTTTTTGCCTGTAAACAGATTATTCAAGTACAATAAAATCAAAATGAAGGAAAAAGAAACGACGGCGATAAGCGGTTGATTAGCTCCACAGGCTAAACCTAAACCAATAACTAAAAACAAGTAAGTCAACTCCTCTGGATCTTTTATGGCAGAGCGAAAACGTACAATAGACAAGGCGCCTACCAAACCTAAAGATAAGGCTATAGAAGATTTTACTATCGTAATGATAAGCATCGTAGCCAAAGCTAGTGGCAGAAAATTACTAGCAAAACGCTCTCGATTAGAGACACTGTTGCCAAATCGAATATAAAAGAAACGAATAGCCGTCGCCAAAATAGCCACTACAAAAAGATTCACCAAAAAGTCCTGAAAATTAACGGTGTTGGTAAAATCTTGGAGGTATTGTTCAAATTTGCCCATGTGTTCTTTTCTTCAGTTTTCAAAAGTTAGGCAAAAGTAAGTATTTCAATGGAAATAAGCGATAAGATTTATGAAATAAGAAGTGAAAGTCAATTTTTAGCCTTGCAATTCGTACTTCATATTTCTTACCGCCTATTGTTTTATTTAGGTCTATCCATACGAACAATCTTTGGCAAAAACTTCCCTAGCACATCGACTAAGGCATGCTGATGCCCCATCACTTTATGAATGTCCTTGTAAGCCATTGGCGATTCGTCAATACCTCCACCAATGAGTTCTACTCTAGCCTTTTTCAAAACTTGTCGTAAATCTTTTTGAGTATAACTGTTTTTGGCCTTGGTACGAGAAAGCGCTCGACCAGCTCCATGCGCCGCAGAATTAAGGGCAAAAGGATTACCTTTTCCTCTTACAATGAACCCTGGAGCCGTCATAGAACCAGGAATAACCCCTAATACGCCCTTACCTGCGGGGGTAGCGCCTTTTCGATGCACGATGACCTCCTCACCATTTGCCAGTTTTTCCTTCCAAGCAAAATTATGATGATTTTCTACGCGAGCAATCGGTTTTTCACCAAGCATTTTAGCCATTCGGCGATGAATATCATGATGACAAGCAGAAGCATAATCTCCTGCCAAATTCATCGCTAACCAATATTCCATTCCTTCTTCCGTATCCAAATCCAACCAAGCCAAGTGCTTAGCCGACTTGGGAAGGTAGCAACGATCCATGGCTATCTTGGTGTAATGTTGAGCGATATTGGCGCCCAAACCACGAGAACCAGAATGCGAGAGCAAGCCAACGTATTGTCCTACAGGAAGATTTAGCTCATTATTCGGTTCTGTGATCTCAACGATACCAAATTCTACGAAGTGATTTCCTGAACCTGAGGATCCTAACTGCTTGTATGCCTTATCCTTTAGTCGTTTTACAAAAGGAATTTCCTTGAATTCTTTTCGTTCCAAAACGGCATTATCCATTGGATCGTCAAATTCTTTTTTGCCAAATCGTGTATTATCGACGAGGGTATTTTTCAAAAAATATCCATGATTTTCCAAGTAAGAAGCCCGTAAATCGAAGATAGACAAGCACATGCGACAACCAATATCCATACCTACTCCATAAGGAATAACGGCATTTTTTGTGGCTAAAACACCACCGATGGGAAGCCCATAGCCCGTATGTGCATCAGGCATCAAAGCACCTGCCGCAGTCACCGGCAAACGCATTGCCGTTTCAAGCTGAGTCACCGCACCTTCATCAATTCCTTCTAAACCAAAGGTTTTGTATTGTTTTGGTGCCTCAAGCAATTGAATTTCTTCTTGAACTTCTTCTTTCTCCGTCAATTTCTTAGCAATAGCCCCTAGGACTTCATCTTCTAAGTAATCTTCTGGATTTTGTAGAACGGAAGATAAAATGTCTAAGACATACCGCTTGTTTTTTCGTCGGTAATTTTCCAACATTTTATTGATGGCGATACCGATTATTTTACCTTTCGGATAGCCTATTTTGAGTAAGTCTTTTTCTCTTAACTTTAAATTTGCCATGCTGCAAAAAATTGTTTTGAATATCTAAAATAAGAATCAAATAAAAAAGGGAACAACAAGACATAGAAAAGCCTAGTCCTCAGGAGAACTAGGCCAATATTCAAAGAATTTTATCGTCCTGTCATCGAGAAACATGTCCTATTGTAGTCAATAGAACCGAAGGGGTGATATTTGAACAATGAAGCGCATGACTCGATGATTTTGGTGGTGTATAATCTATTCAATAAGTAATACAATCTAATTTCTGAAAAAGTTCCATTCATGTCAAAAATATGATTTAGGAACGGTGCAAAAATCGAAAAACACTCTTCAATTTCATACATCTTACATCAGAAATCGTATTTCTATAAATCTCTTCTATTCATAATTACAATACAAACACCAATAAAGATACCTACCCAAACCAAGGAAGCAGTAACCGCTTCTGTTGGTGTCAAGAAAAAGGTAAGTCCATATTCGCGCATGACATTGTCAATCATTTTGGCGGTAAAATGATAACTAGGCATCGGCACTAAATCTTCGAAAGCATTGAGGGGATAAAAATGAACGCCTTTTTCTCCAATGAAGTTGTAATGGACAAAATAACGAATGATGACCTCTATAAAAATAGTGTACACCAAGTATAAGAAGGCAGA
>JAHDHB010000645.1 GCA_020631545.1 Saprospiraceae bacterium
AGTAAAAGTAAAAGTAAAAGTAAAAGTAAAAGTAAAAGTAAAAGTAAAAGTAAAAATAAAAGTAAAGCACGTTGATTTTAGTGGATATGTTGTTATCCACTTTTTTAGAAATCGAGCAGTGGCTTCTTTAACAGTTGATTCGATAGGGATGGAGTTTTTCAATATAAAAAGTCAAGAAACTTTCGTCTCTTGACTTTTCAAAATGTGATTGTTTTTTCTTCGATATAGCAATGACAAAAAGTCAATAGTTAACTTTTACAGACAGGGAAGGTTATGAAGAAAAAAACACACAGTGTTCTAATTAAATACAAGTAGATTGATTCTGAGTGAATACCTCGTATTTTTTCTCAATAACATATACCTTTGGCAGCTCTGGCCATGATTGTAATGGTAAAGGTTATATTCTTTCTGGCTACAATTATTGTTAGGAGCACTTAAGAACTCATATTTGTCGTGTATCCAAGAATTACAAGAGCCCGATCTGGTGTACCAGTGATCTACAGCAAGGCAACCAGCATCTAAGTCTATGTATGTGTAAGTCTTATTTGTATAAAATGCAGTATATGTCTTCCAATAGCGCTGTTCTTCGTTCTCCGTTATGCCTAATTGGTGAGCTATTGCGCCATCTTCTTTTTGAGTGACGTTAAGCTCATAACGAACAATTGTTTCAGGATTTTCCTCGTTGGAGAAGTCTTCCATGTCAGTATTTTGCGCTACATTTTCCTCCCCTATAGATTTGATAGACGTTGGATCGGGTTTTTCAAACACAGGGGTTAAAGAGAAAATAGACGCATCATAGGTTGCCAAAATAGCTTCATTGTTACTAGAAACTGTAACCGTCGCTTTGTTTTTTCGATTAGCACTGAGAATCTCAATGTCTTTCTTGAAGTTTAGCTCCGAATTTTC
Source organism: Saprospiraceae bacterium (assembly GCA_020631545.1). Classification (GTDB taxonomy): domain Bacteria; phylum Bacteroidota; class Bacteroidia; order Chitinophagales; family Saprospiraceae; genus JAHDHB01. The sequence continues at coordinate 907 of JAHDHB010000645.1, forward strand.
TATCATTTCTGGGAGGTTTTCTTCTGAAGATTTTTGCAAATTTTCCTTGTTACAGGAAGAAAAAGCAAGTAGCAAGAATATGAAAGATATTCCGAGCAGTATTTTCTTAGATAAATTCATGGTGTGAAATATTAAAATAGTTTATGCTTACTCTATTATGACTTTTCAGCTTCCGTCATTATTTGCTTATTACAAGAGGGATTAGGTGGTAAGGCTAAACAATACTTTTGGGGCAAAATGATTTTTGATAAAATCCTTTTAAGCTAGATTTTAAATAAAAAGTCCTTTTTATTCTAAAGTCTAACCTATTGTTCTATATGTACATAAAAATAAGGAATTCTTTTGGTAAGTAAAAAAAGAAATCATGCCTAAAATTAAAATCCTAACATGTTGCGTTGTGCTTTTAATTTGTTGTTGTCTTAATATGAAATCACAAGTAGGCAATTTGAATTTCAGGCTGTTGCAAAGACTTTTTGACTGTTATTACAGCGTTTTCCAGCAAAAATGAAAGTACATGTTTTTTTACGTTCAATTCTTGCCAAAACAGGCAATTAGGAGTTAGGAGTTGAGAGCATATGTCTAACGAAGGGGGGGAGAGCGAAGGCGGAACGGTGCATTTCTGCTGAATAGTATTGGAGGTTTTGTTGTTTAGAAAAGGTATTACTCTTGATGTCATCTAGGTTTTTTATAGGGTGTATTTCTCCTTTGTTTGCATAGATGAAACTCCACATGCCGGTAGGGTAAGTGGGGATATAGGCTAGGAAATTATGAACATTTTCTTTGCCATAAATAGCTTGGTGGCAATGGGTAATGAAGATAAACATTTCTTTGAAAAAATAAGGGCTTTCACTGTGTGTGCAGAAAATGCCTTCTGGTTTCAAGCACTTATGAATTTGCTCGTAAAAGGCTTGAGTAAATAATCCTTCGGAAGGCCCCTCTTGATCGTTGCCATCTACAAGTATGATGTCGAAAGATTCTGGAGGTGTATTATTGATGTATTGAATTCCATCCCCAATAACCAACTCTAATTTGGGATGTTCAAATGCAGAAGATAGGGTAGGGAGGAAGCGTTTTGAGGCCTCTATAACTTGCTTGTCTATTTCGACCATAGTTACCTTTTCCAACTGTGGGTGACGTAAGATTTCCCGTATGGTTCCTCCATCTCCTCCGCCAATGACGAGTACTTTTTTTGGGGCAGGATGAGTTAACATCGGGATGTGTACAAGCATTTCATGGTAGCCGTACTCATCTTTTTCGGTACACATGATAGCGCCATCAATGGTCAACATCTTTCCGTAGGCAAAGGTGTCGTAGACTTTTATCTCTTGGTATGGAGAGGATTCGTTGTAAAGGAGTTTGCCTTTATGTCTTATTGATAGCGCAATATTTTCGTCTCTTTCGGTAAACCAAATTTCGCGTTTATACTGAGGTTTTACTTGGTCTTCTACCTGCTCACGATGAGAAGATATTCCATGAAAATCAATTCTATCTAGGAGGTCAATTTGTCCTCGATTGATTTCCATAGCCGAACCTTGTTGTGCCTTAAAGGCTTCTTTTAAAAAATCATAAGCTACCCAAGGATCGATGGTCTCTCCACAAGTAAAAATGTCTACTGCGGCATAGCGAAATTCTGGCCAAGCATGAATAGCTAAATGACTTTCTTGGATTACAACTACGCCAGATACGCCATAGGGCGAAAAATGATGGAAGGTGGAATTGATGATGGTCGCCTCTGCTGCCTCAGCGGCCTTTAGCATAATTTCTTCTATTTGGTTGACATCGTTAAGGATGTATTCTGAACAGCCGAAAAATTCTACTAAAATGTGTCTGCCTAGGGCTCTACTCATGATGCTTTAATTGTTTTGAAAAAGGTTTCCACGAAGATAGGAAAGTTCGCTTAATTTATTCAGAAATTAGTCTTGAAGTCTATAGCGTTTTTTGGCAATTTTATTTAGGAGTAAAATGGAAATGAAATTTGTTTTGATTTTTTTTTTTGAAAAAAAAAACAAAGCAGAGTGAAGTAGGGGTGGATGTGGAAAAAAACAAAACAAAAATAAACAAGTAAAAACGATCTTAGAAAATAAATAAAAAAACAATTAATTAAAAAGGAAATTAAATATAAAAATAAATAAAAAGGAAAAGTGGAGAGGAAATGGAAATATAAATGTAAGGG
>JAHDHB010000646.1 GCA_020631545.1 Saprospiraceae bacterium
GAGAAAATGTTTTTTTGAACGGTTCGATTTTAGGCTTAACTAGAAAAGAAATCAAGCATAAATTTGATGAAATTGTAGCTTTTTCTGGTATAGAAGATTTTTTAGATACCCCAATAAAAAGATATTCAAGTGGCATGGTCGTTCGCCTAGCCTTTTCCGTAGCAGCTCATTTAGAACCCGATATTTTGATTATTGACGAAGTATTAGCAGTAGGAGATTTAGATTTTCAAAATAAATGCCTCCAAAAAATGGAAGAGGCAAGTAAAAGTGGCAGAACTATATTATTTGTTAGTCATAACAATGAACATATTTTAAAAATTTGCAAAAAAGGAATGTTATTAAACGCTGGAAAACTTGCCTACCAGGGAGAAGTCGGAGAAGTGATCCAAACCTACTTAAACCAATCAAAAAGTATTGCGATTACGCCTTTGAATAGCCGGAAAAATAGAATGGGAACAGGAACAATGAAAATTACAGCAATCAAAATATTGGACAGCCAAAACCGTCCAATTGATTTAATAGCTCCGGGGCAAGCCATTAAGTTGGTTTTTCAATATGAACTCAGCTCTAAATTTCAAGCAGGGAATATTGCTATTAACATTTTTGTGGTCAATAGCATGGGCGTTAAGATATTTAGGCATTCCAATCTATATAATGGCATTTTTTTTAACCAGCAAGATGTAAAGAATGCAAATCAGTTGGTTATTTCTATTGAACATTTTCCTTTCCCGCAAGGTGACTATTCTTTGAGTTACAGGATTCAGGGAAATGGCCAAAGACTAGATGCCGTTCAAGATGCTGTGCTTTTGAGTGTGAACGATGTCCCCTATGGCGAAAATCTTAGAAACGCAACCATGCTAGAGGGAACAAGTTTGGTCAATGCGAAATGGTCACTTCAAAAAGATTAGGCTTTATTTGAATACAAAACCATAGAGACACGATGCATTGTGTCTCTACGGTTTTTGACTAATTATATTTACCTTTATGTCTTGGTTCCATTCTCATGAGAAGATTCTCATTCACTAAACTTATCCTAGCAGATAAAAAAAACACTTGAACCCTAAAATTAATAAACGAGTTATATTGGATGTCAATCATCCTGCCGATGTTCATTTCATCAAAAATCTCTATTTTGACTTAATCAAAAAAGACTATACTGTTTTAGTGGTTGCCAGCAAGAAACCCTTGACCTACGAACTCTTAGCGGAATACGATATTCCCCATCAACAAATAGGAACATATGGGACTACGAATTGCTCAAAAGCATTCAATTGGATTTGGTTAAACCTGAAAATGCTATTGATTTGCCTTCGCTTTCGGCCAAGTGTTATCTTAGGGACGGTTAGTTTTAGGGGCGCTTTTGTGGGCTGGCTTTTGAATATTAAATCTTATTGTTTTGATGATACCCAACATGCGACAAAGCAAATAGCATTGATAAAACCCTTTGCTTATCGTATCCTAACCGCCCCTAATTATATCCATAATTTTGGAGAAAAGCATATTCGGTACAACGGCTATCACGAACTGGCTTATTTACATCCTAATCGGTACATTCCTGATCCTGCCATTTTAGATTTACTTGGCGTAAAAAAAGGGGAAAAGTATATCGTTATCCGTTTTGTTGCATGGAATGCCACCCATGATGCAGGCATAGCAAACGGATTTACGGACGAAAATAAAGTCTATGCGGTAACTGAATTTTTAAAGCATGGAAAAGTTTTTATTAGTTCAGAAGAAGCGCTTCCTGACGAAATAAAAAAATATGCTATTAAAATTCCGTTCACCAAAATTCATGATATGATTTACTACAGTTCCCTAGTTTTTGGAGAAAGCTCTACAATGGCTTCCGAAGCTGCTGTTTTGGGTGTGCCTGCTATTTTCTTGGACAATAGTGGAAGGTGTTATACAGATGAACAAGAAAAACGATATGGCTTAGTGGTTAATTATAAAATCAAACAACAAAAAGCGGCTATTGAAAAGGCTGTTGAGTTGTTGAAATTAGGCTATTCAGAAAATAAAGCTTTTTTTGATAAAAAAAGAGAACAACTACTCCATGATAAAATTGATGTTACGGAATTTCAGTTATCACTCCTCGAAAAGGCCATATCATGAGTATTCAAATTAGTGTTATTATCCCAACTTATAATCGCTTAAACCATTTGGAGGATACCATTGATTCCCTTTGCAAGCAAGTTTACCCCGCTCGTCTTTTTGAAGTCCTTATAATAGATAGTGGAACAAGGGGGATAGAAAACCTTAGTGAAAAATATATGCCCCATACCAATATTCGTTTTATTTTTGATGCAGAACGTGGTGCTAGTATACAGCGTAATATTGGTATCGAAGCTTCCAAAGGAGACTATTTAGCTTTTATTGACGACGATGCTATTGCTAATCCAAACTGGCTACAAAGTTTTGCAGAGGTTTTTTCTCAAAAAGAGTTTGGCGTTTTAGCGGGTAAAATTCTACCATTATGGACAGCATCGGCCAAAGATTGGCATAAAAAATCAGCTTACATTAGAAATCTTTACAGCATGTATGACCTAGGGAATACGACCCAAGAAATTGAATACGGTTTTTCTTGTAATTATCTAATTAGAAAGTCTGCTTTAGAAGAATTTGGTGGTTTCGATACAACGCAAGGACGCATAGGTGATGAGCGTATATTATATGGAGAAGACGTTGTGATTTGTCAAAAAATCAATCAAAAATATAGCAACTATTATATTCCCAAAGCGATTGTACAACACAAAGTCCTTGAGGAACGCCTAAAGCTTTCTTGGTTAATACGGCGAGCTTACGCTGGAGGGTTCACTAAAGGCATTCAGAATAGAAAACCTAAACCCCACAAAAAACTAAAGCTCACGATTCAGGATTATTTACTGCTTTTTCCCTATGCCTTGGGATTGCTCAAAGGGCATGGTACAAGATTTTTTGAAAAAAGCTAAATCTGGCGCATGCGGCGGTAGAATCTTTTGCGTACATTATTTATTTTCAGCTCCCTTAGTAAA
>JAHDHB010000057.1 GCA_020631545.1 Saprospiraceae bacterium
TACCTTCTACAAGAAGCACAAAATTGAGCGAAATCAAAAAACGTTTTTAATATCCTGCCATTTTTACGCAGAATTTCACTCGTGAGAAGCTAAGGTTTCGTAAATCACTTCTAACCTGAATCCCTCTACTCCGGATTCCTATCGCCGACTACCCTCCTAAACCGTTCCCCGATTTCTGACTCTCCAGACGGAAACAATCATACGAAAGGGAAAAATAAACGCTGCGATAATGCTCCCCGTACCAAATAAAAACAATTCATTCCGCACATACTCGACTAGTGAGCGCATCTTAGCTTCGGCTAAAGGTTCTTTTAATAACTCGTCTGCTCCCAAAGCATACAGCCCATTCCAGTCCAAAAAAGCTTGTATATCGTACAAACTGCTTATTAAAAAAAAAATGAAGGGAATACAAGCAATCGCTAGTATAAATTTCACCCACCAAATACGAGCAAAAAACGTATGCTTAAGCAAGAAAATAGTTCGTGTTAAAGTGACGAAGGTCACGATAAAGAGAATATTTTCTTTCCAGAAAGGAAAATCCTTGTAAGCTTGGGCTATAGGAAAAAGAACGAAAACCAGAATAACAGCGGTAACTATCCAACCTATTAGCTCCAACAGCAAGCTCCATCGAAATTGTTGTTTGTTCATAACCACAAAGATAGGGATTGAATTTGAGAGTGTGTTTGTGTCTGCCCCTGTTTTTTGAGTATTCAGCCTATAGGCAGCTACCTTTTAGCACAAAAGAAGAAAATCACCCTGCATCTTCCTCCAAAGCTTCCCAGTATTCAACGGCTCTTCTTGTATGTGGGATACAAATTGAACCACCTACCAAATTTGCTATAGCAAACACTTCAAATACTTCTTCCTTGGTTACCCCCAGTTCAAAACAAGTGCCTAGGTGATAAGCGATACAATCATCGCACCGAAGCACCATAGAAGCTACTAAACCTAAGAGTTCCTTGGTTTTAGTAGGCAGTGCCCCTTCCGCGTAGGCATTGGTATCGAGATTAAAGAATCGTTTGAGCACCTTGTTGTTTTGGCCAAGAATTTTTTCATTCATCTTGGCTCTATATTCATTAAATTCTTTGACTTTGGACATCCGATATTTTATTCTTCGATTAGTAAAAAATCTTCGTTCAAAAATACGACATAAAAACGCCTTATTCTAAAGACCAAGGGATTCTTTATAAATGGTGATTCCCTAATTCTGCTTGGACATTTTTTTCAAAAAGCTACTAGGACTAAAAGCCCTCCAACATTTATCGTCCCTAAATAGTCTAAATTAACACTATTAATAATCAATATTTAACAAGCAGACCAAAGAATATTCCTTACCATAATTAGTGTTAAATCAAACCAACATATCTTCGCTATTACCATTCTTTTTTGTCTTTGATGCGTCTAGAAGAGTAAGTACAAAAGATAACAAGGTTATTTAAGTACTTAATAAAAATCAATAACCAAGATGAATTTTGTCCAGCATTATGAATGATATAAAGGGCTATAAACTTTATCACTTTACAGCCCCTAAGTCAAGCCCAATTGATTTTTTATAAATAATGTAAACAAAATTAAGGCATTTACATTTCCAAGCTAATAGTCGAAGCCCTAAACAATTAGCACGCTATTTAAAATTTATTTTAGATAGTGCGGGATTCTCTATGCCATCACAAACCCTATTTTACACAAAACCAATTGATTAACCAAAAATAAAATGTGAAATAATTACACAATAGGACTCTATATTAACAACACCGCAAAACTCCATGAAGCAATGAAAAGGCAACCTTTAAAATTTGACCTGAATAGTATTTATGAATTATTTTTAAAGCAACGCACATTAAAAAATTATGAAACCTTATGTGCAGCATCCCTCACTTTTATCAGTAAAAGACTTGAGAAGAAGTATGCTAATCCCTTAAAACCATTCGATTGGGAAGATCTAGCCGTTGACGCACTGATAAATATCATGGATAAAATCGATCCTAGGAAAAATGTTACTAATTCGAGCGTTATAGAAGATTTTGAAAGTTATGTTTTTACGACAAGTAGAAATCTATACTTAAAGCGAATTAAAAACCAAAAAGACACGGTATCAATTGAAGAGGTAAGAACACTTAATACGTTAAGCGCTTCTTATCAAGTAGAAGCGAACATAGAAGTACAGCAAGAAGATCCATTGTTTCCTTCTAGGCTATGCTGCCTCAATAAGTTGATTATCGGTATTCTAGAAGATCAATTTACCTTAAAAGAATTGGGGATTATTGGTCAATGTACCAAGGAATATTACGAGGATTTGCTAGGCAACGAGATCATTAATGCTAAGACGATTGGCAAAATGACAAACGCAATAAAACGAAAGGCCAGGAATTTTTTGGAAGTATCAGGACCAAGTTTTACGAATCATTTCAAACGAATTGAAGCTAAAATCAAGGACTTGAACATTAACAAAGATTACCAATCTAAGTCATCTGAAGAGATTCTTGATGCCTTACTCAAAAAAGCAAAAGCGATTAAGTCTAGTGCTAACCGAAAAAACCAACATAAATATGATTATGCGGTTTTAGGTTGTTACTACACGATAATACTCTTAGAACCAAAGTATTGGAATGCGATTAGAAATAATGCTATACTGGATTTGCAAGCCTATTTTTGGGAAGCTCAATTCCAAATTTGTAATGTTTTATGGCAAATGAAAAAATGGGACGCTGCCGAAGCAGCATACTTGAAATTCATAAATAAAGTCAAGCAGCACAAGACGCATTCCTTGACACTCTCCCACGATGGAGTCGTTACCTCTTTGCGCTCTAAAAAAAGCTTAAACATTGCTGTTTTAGAGGCCACTGAAGATAACAAAATAGAATTTACCGAAATTATTTTAGCCGAGTATTATATCCGGAAGAGCCTTAATCAGCTAGGAATAATCAACAAAAAATCAGATGATTACAATTTACATTTAAAGTACTATATAGAAGCTGCCTAATAGCTGAGCTTCACTTTATTTTTTACGAATCATTTTACCTTGTTATTTATGACCATCATGTAAGTATTGAAAGACGCCCAATCCCTAAAATACTTGCTTAAATATAAATGAACTACTTGTTATGTTCTGCGAAGTTTAATTCGTGGAGTATTTGCAAGCACTTCCTAATCAATTATCAATAGGTTGTATCACGCTCTCATACCTTATCCTTTGCTTGCACTGGATCAAGTATGCTATAAGTATAATATTGTTCTTAAACACACTGCGAAAGCACACTACTTACTTGTAACCTACTGATTTTCAAAATACTGACTTTTCTAATTGAACCATTACACGGATGCTGTAAGGGAAGGGACTCCTATGTCCACACCTTACTAAAAACAATGAGTAAACCTATTTTTTCATTTTAATCAACAAAAGAACAAACAATCTCATGAAAAACACAATTGTAAATTTCACACTTGCTTTATGTTTAATTTTTGGAACCGCTATTAGTGCAAGCGCACAAAGTCCAAACTCCCAAGGGAACAACGGGAATAATGAAACTAATCGTGGCGGTGCATCGATCATCATTCAAGATATTTTTGGGGACAATTTCCCTGGAGACGGAGAAGGCAACCCTCAATTCAACGCAGGAGCTAGAGTCTCGAATGCTGTAAATACCCCTGCTAAATCGGAAGAGAATGACGGGATTTGGACGATGTTTCTAAATGGTCTTCCTGCTAATTTACGTGCTTGGTTAGCGACGTACAACTAGTGGATAAAGTGCTAAAAGGTAAATAGTTCCTTTTATGAAAATAAAATTCATCCTATACGCGTTAACGGATGAATCCATTGTTTACGATATTTAGTTTTTAGGTCACTTTACCCCGAATTCACAAAAAATTGACGATGATAGCGAGAATTGGAATTATTTTCTGGTTCTCGCTGTTTATATTGATGTAGTCGGAATGATCGAGTAAATAATCAAAGAATATTTTTTAAAAATAACTTGGTAAAATTCAACCAAGTTTCTTATATTTGCATCCCGAAGAAGGTAACATTAGTTTTTTAATCGTAAGAAACGTTATCTTTTCGCTAAGAGGAGTGATTAGCTCAGTTGGTTTAGAGCGCTGCCTTGACAGGGCAGAGGTCACTGGTTCGAATCCAGTATTACTCACTATTGAGCAAGCCTTTTGTGCTGCTCTCTAATCCAAAAAAAAAGCCTTGTGGACATTTGCTCTGCAAGGCTTTTTTTGATTGCGTGACTTGATCGCCCCACCGTATTTTAGCCATCACTCTTCTTTAAGCCTTGAATTTCGCTTTCAAAATCATATATTATACTCCAGTATTATTACATAAAAATAAAAATCATGAAACACCTATTCCTACTCTTACTGACTGTACTTTATGCAACCGGTATTTCTGCTCAATGCTACAACCTTGTTTGGGCTGATGAATTTGACGGCACTAGTTTGGACAACTCCAAATGGAGCTACCAAGTTGGTGCTGGAGGCTGGGGCAATAACGAGCTGCAACATTACACAGATCGTATTGATAATACAACAGTGTCCAATGGTGCTTTGCAAATCATTGCCAAAGAAGAAGCCTACAACGGCGCGAGCTATACGTCTTCGAGAATACGTAGCATCAACCAAGGAGATTGGACCTATGGAAGGATGGAAGCGAGCATAAAACTACCTGTAGGTCAAGGCATTTGGCCTGCTTTCTGGATGATGCCCACCGAAAGCGCTTACGGTATTTGGCCTAGGAGTGGGGAGATTGACATTATGGAATATTTGGGGCATCAAACGAGTATTAATTATGGTACTTGCCATTTTGGTGATGCTTGGGACAATAAAGATTATTCTGGGAATTCGAGGAATATTTCTCCTGCTTCTTATGCTGATGGGAATTTTCACACCTTCTCCGTTGAATGGGAGCCGAACGAAATTCGCTGGTATGTTGATGGTATTCACTACCATACCTTTGATGGGAATGTGGGCAGTTATATTTATCCATTTGACCGAGATTTCCACTTTATTTTGAACATTGCTGTAGGAGGTTCTTGGCCGGGCAATCCTGATGCGACAACTGTTTTTCCGCAGACGATGGAAGTGGATTATGTGCGCGTTTATCAAGAATTGCCTGATGTAAAAATGGACGGTGCTGTTACCCAACTCGCTGGTGCTACAGGCACTTCCTATTCTGCTCCCGATATTCCGGGTACGACTTATACTTGGACTGTTCCTTCTGGAGCTGCGATCACGAGTGGCGCAGGAACCAATGAAGTGAGCATTGACTGGGGCTATATCAGTGGAGATGTCGTGGTAGAACTCTCTAATGCCTGTGGAAGTACTATGCTCAGCACTTCGGTTGTCCTGACGGCTAACCAAACACCGAACCCCAGTTTTGAGAACAATCTAGACAATTGGTATCCAGATGTGTTTGGTAGTGCTTGGACGAATTGGAACATTAGTGTAACAGACACTTACGTGGGCAATAAAGCGATGTGTGCTGAGGTGATTAGCCTAGGGGCAAATATTTGGGACATCCAACTTTCTCCTGAAACGGTTTCCCTAGAAGCTGGGGAAAACTATACCATTTCATTTTGGGCTAAGGCTGATGCTTCGAACAAGGAAATATCCATTGCCATCATACACCCGACAAACTATAGTTATTATGGTGGCACTGTTTTTACCCTTACTGATACTTGGGCGGAATATACCTACAGTTTTAATTCGCCTGCCACTTCTGGCGGCTCTATCAACATCCAATTTGGTCATGAATTAGGCACCTTTTGCTTGGATGAGTACTCTTTTGCTAAAACATCGGATTTGCCTATTGCTGCGGTTGATTTCAACTTGAAAGTAATGCTTGAAGGGCCTTACGATAGTAATACGGCGTTAATGAAGGACGACTTGCGCACTGACAGCTATATCCCTAGCAGCGAACCTTTTACAAACTTAGGGTTTGCTTCCGTTAATAATCTTGTTTCAGAATCTATCGTAAATCCTTCTAGTGTTTTTGCCATAACGGGGAATGATGCGATTGTGGATTGGATTTTTATAGAATTGCGTAGCAATGTTGAACCTACTGTCGTCGTCGCTACCCGTGCTGCTTTACTTCAGCGTGATGGTGATGTGGTGGATATGGATGGTGTTTCCCCCTTGTCCTTTGCCAATGTTTATGCTGATGATTATTACGTGGCTATTCGTCATAGAAATCATTTGAGTATTCAAACTCAAAATACCGTTAGTTTGAATGCGTTAACAAGCATAACGCTTGATTTTTCTGATTCTTCAACGGCAATCGAAGGAGTAAATCCACAAAAAAATGTAGATGGCACAATGGTGCTTTGGGCTGGTGATGCTACTAGCGACAATAGCGTCAATGCTTCTGATCGTAGTGAAACATGGAATCTCCGCAATCAATCTAGTTACCTCAGTGCCGATCTGAATTTAGACGGTTCTTGTGATGCAGCAGATCGAAGCATTTCTTGGAACAACCGAAACAAAGAAGGCTACTAAGTCATTATTTTACAAATAATTGCAAAGGATTAACTTTTTATTTTTTTAAGCGAAAAATGAATATTGGGATTATGCATACTTTGACAAAATCTGCTCTTCCTTACTTCATATAAAACTTTTGGGAACAGTTATTGATTATTGCACCTTAGAACTAATGTACTACACTACAAGTATGATTATTTTACTTGTTTTATTGTTACACTAATCTAAACCTATTGATATGAAATATTTAATGTTTATTGCCCTTGCATTCACCATTTTGCTAACGGGTTGCAAGAAAGAGACAACTCAGGATGAAGATATTCGTATCCTTGATGCTCAATTTTCATCTATACTTGCTACCGCAAATAGCGTGGAATGTACGAACCCTGAAGAATGGACATTTACCCCTATAGGTGCAAAGCCTTGTGGTGGCCCAGCTAATTTTTTAGCATACTCTACCACCATTGATACGGCTGCTTTTCTCCAATCTGTAGCAGCTTATACCGCAGCTCAAGAAGATTATAACGAAAAATGGGGTCTTACCTCGGATTGCACAGTCCTCACACCTCCTTCCGGTGTAGACTGCTACGAAGGCATCCCCAGCTTAATCTATTAAGGATTAATTAGTTAAGAGTTAGGAGTTAAGAGTTGCCATCTAAACAACTCCTAACTTTTAACTCCTAACTCTTAACTAAAAAAAACTCACTTGTTTATAAAAATGTTGTCCAAGGTTTCTGTCTCAAAGTGTTGTATTGGTTTATCGTTTACATGTTGGTAAGCAGCTGTGAGGAAGACCATTTCTGCTGCGGAGATGAAGGCGTGTAAAACCAAAGCGACAAGAACACCAGCGACTATGCCTGAGAAAGGATCAACGGTATTGTCAATTAAAAAAACAACGGGTGCTACAAGCACTAAATACCCCAGTATAGTTAAGAGTGCAAAACCAAAGTTTGCGCCTATAGATTCCCCCCATTTCTCCTTAATCATCGTCCCCGAACGCTTGAGCGCCTCAAGTGGATTTACATTTTCGTGAGCAAGTATAGGGATTACAAAGAAAGTAGCAATCGACCAAGCTGTACCTAATAAACCTACAATGACTTCGCCTATCGCCCCTGTACGCTCTTGCAAAACCCTAAGAACAACGCCTATAGTTGCGGCCAAAAATGCCCAAGGGACAATGACGTTTAGTTTGGATATACTGTGCGAAAGCCCTGCTCCTACACGAGCTTCTCTCCCATCTAAAATTTCTCTCGCACAGTAGACTAAAGCGACATTAAAAAAGACGATAATCAAGTAAGTAATCAAATAAAATAAGAACATAATAGCAAGCCCTACTTGCCACGATATCGATTCTAGTTGTTCGGGATTAAAACCCAATAAAGCTAAAACGCCGACCGTATAACTAGCAAAAACCAAAATCAGTGTAGCTCCGGTAAGAAATGGAAAAACAAGCAAACTTGCATTATCTTTTATCAATGATAAGCTGGTCATTCCTAGGTTCCAGCCGTTTTTTAATCGAGTCAAAATTCCCATAGTTGAGGTTTAAATGATTTTACGAATGTATACAATTTAACATTTTTTTGTTTGGAGAACAAGTATTCTCGATGAATACTTGGTTTATGCCGAAGAGGGAATAATTATTTTTAGGAAGAATAGCATCTTATGATCCATTGGATGCTACTTACCTTTTTTCAGCATTTGCATCAAATCGAAAACAGGTCTTGCATCGGCTAGACCTACCTTTAAATACGCGGTCTTTGCTATTTTCAACTTTTTAAGGATTTCACTATCTACTTTTTTAGATAGCTGCAAATATAAAAGGGCATCGCCGTTTTTTCGAAAATCGCCTGTTATGCGCTGTATATCCGAGAAAGCAATCAGATGAACGGTTTTAGGCTCGTCTTTAAAGGTAATGCCAAATTCATTCGGTGTAAGCAAGTATTGTATAGGTTTATTTTCTTCGGGCTGGACTTTCCAATCGGAAATCCAATAAACAATCGCATAAAGGGCTATTGGAATGAAGAGGTACTCCTTGAAAAACAACATAATTCCTACTCCCGTTAAGAATAGACTCGAAATATTATAGAGAAAGTACTTAAATTTACCGTAATACTTGTACTCCAGCACCCCTAGTTTGGGTTCTCCAACCCACAGCAGTTTTTCGCCTGAGGGAAGATGTTCATCTTTAAGTAAGGTAAATTGTTCTTGCTCTGGTTGCAAGGTCAACTCAAAGTCGAGTATTTGAGGATGTAGGCTTTTCGTTTTCATGGTTGGGGATTCATGGAACTTTCAAATTATCCATAAATAGCATTCTTATAGGGTAAACAAGATTTTGATTATTTACGTTCCTTTTGTTTTAGTGTTAAGATGAATCCCCTTTAATACTAGACTAAAACAAGTAATTTATGAATAAGCCATCTTCACCCCGTCAGTATTTCGCATACTAAAAGCAATCACCGCATCAGCCTCCTCAAGCCAAAACTTATTTTTCTTGATTTTTTCTAACACGAGAGGAACCGATAATAAAAATAGCTACAGCATTAAAACTTTTGCACGATATCAAGGATCGTTAGCTTTAGCCGACGGTTTATTTAATTTATCATCAATATATTGCTTTTTTACCATCGGCTAAAGCCAACGATCCAAAGTGCCTACAAATAGTTTAAGTTGAAATCCCAATTTACTCCCGGTTTAATTTTTCTCATTAATCGAAACGAAGAGCGCGACGATATCGCTGTTCCTTGGAGAAATACAAGTAGCACCATTTCGACAAAGTTTAGAAAGGCCTTCCCCTTCGCTTATAATCCGATAATTCACATTATAGAGGTTTGCTTTTTGTCCTATCAGGCGAATAGCTAGGGCGGTTATTTTTGGTGGGCCGGTTTGGGCGCCGACTATCTGCCCCTCTCCTACCCATCCTGAGCGCTGACCATTTTCGAAGGTGGCCTCATAACTTAAGCTTATGGAGGGCTGAAACTCTTCGATATTTAAACTCAATCCAGTCAGTTTTTGACCAACTAAGACATTTCCAAGGACTAGACCATTCTTTATGGCTACACTTCCTCTGCGGTCGAAGTGAGCAATGCCCGACAAGGTGTAAGGGCGGAATTTGAGGAAACGTGTTTTTCCGATACGAGGACGTTGAATTCTTGGCCGTCTGCGTATAGCTTCTTTTACAGCGGCTTGTGCATCAGCTTTGCCAAAACCAAACCAAGGACTCCAAGTGCCTTCTGCGTAGCCTTTGTTTTGAAAACGGCCCGAATCGTAGGGTTTTACGGGAGAAATATCCCAGTCCCGCTCATTGACATCCCAATTGGGGTCGTGGGGAGTTTTGGCATATCCTTCCATATTGAGGTTTTTGGAGGCTGTTGATTTCAAAATCTCTACCACTTCGGAGGCCATCAACTCTGGGTTGGCGGAAAGGACTAAGGCTGCGATACCGGCTACTAGAGGCGTGGCACTAGAGGTTCCCCCAAAATCTGTTCGCGTAGTATTGCCCCCCAAGGTGGTGGTGATCCCTCTGCCATCGACATCCATTCTATTATAGGTGTGTCGATTGCTTGACGGTGCGCAAATGTCTAGGCCTAAGCCATAATTAGAATAATGACTCCGTTTGGCTTTACTAGAGATAGCGCCTACAAGCATTACCCCTTTTATAAAGACAAAGGAATTAAAAAACTTTTTGGACTTTTGTATCAACCAATAGGCTTTCCCTTCCACCCAATAAAGTCCGGCACTATAAGGGATTTCAATATCCGATTCATGTTGGATTGGACAATTTTCATTACCAGCAGACCAAAGGAAGACAATGCCTTTTCCTCTTCTGCCTCCAGTTTTCGTCAATTGCTCTATAAGGGTTGTCACTTGAGGAGATCTAGAATTCATAGGGATATCGCCCCAAGAATTGGATAAAATATCGACTTTATCCTTGACATAATTAAGGATTTCAATGAATTTTGAATCACTGACAAACATTCGTCCATCATCAGACGTTTCCCATTTGATAGGCACAAGGCTACAGTTTGGTGCTACGCCGACGGTCATTAAGCCATTAATTTGGGCTGCTGCGACTCCTGCACAAGCCGTACCGTGGTTCCTTCCTGAATGATACATCTTACGGGCATCCGCTCCAGAATCAAATTTACGTTTGATGGAAGTCCCTTCTAAGTAAGCCCAATAGGGAAATTTCCCTTGTGCATTAAAATCTTGGTGATTCATATCACAACCGTCATCAGTAATGCCAATAACAATATTGCGGTTGCCAAAATTGCCTAGTGCTTTCCAAGCTTCCTCGCAGTTTGAAGAGGCCCTCGAATCCACATCACCGAAGGGAGAACGCCGGTGCAAATGCCATTGATTCAGGTAACTCGTATCTGTCGGTAGATAAATGGAGGATTTTTTGGTGATATAATTGAGGTCATGATCCACTTCAAGCAATAAATCACATTGATGCTCAACAAGCTCTACGACTAGTTTTATAGGATTCCGCCCCGTTTTATTGGTAAGCATGACTAAGTAAAAGCCATCTTCATAAGTACGAACGATTTCCAAAGCATATTTTTCAAGAAGATTGGCCATATCCGTCGAAGTAGCCCCTTCCTGAAATTTGAGGAATAGCCGATCTGTAATCAAGAAGTAGTTCTCCGGTGCATCACAAGTAGCATAGAGATGATGACAAACCGTACTTTGACGCAAGGCAGCCATCATGGGTTCAAGTTCTTCCGTATTACAAGCAATCAAGGTCGAAGCAGAAGAAAGTTGTTTTTCAAAAGGAAAACCATGTTTCTTCAAATAATCAGGAAGTGTTCGAGCTACGAATTTTTCCGTATGTTTGATGAGCTCTATTTTTTCATTTCCTCTATAGGTATAAATGTCGTGGTCTACAGGCATGGGATAGTCAATTTATGAAGGAACAGATTCATTGATGAAAAATTAGAATCCTTCCATTTAGCACCGTCACGAAAGGTAGAAAATTTTAGTGATTAATGCTAATTCAAATACGATCAAAACTAAAACAGCTTCGAAAAAAGGCGATTTTTGGAATCGCAAGATAAGCTTTCATCATGAAAAATAAAACCCACCATCCAGCTCCATGAAAGACAAAACACCCTAAAAAAACTAGCGCAAATTTCTCTATAAAAAACTGATAGGAAAAGAATTCATTGCCAAAACAAGTAAATTTCCATCAGAAAATCAAAATTAGGCACCTTAGATTTTGCCTTTCAGAGGGGCGAAATAGTGGTTTTTGACTCTTTTTTATTTGAATAATGCTAAACTTTTGACCTTCAAATAGGCGCGTGGAGAAAAAAAATCAATTTTTTGAGTAGAAAATTGCAATTCATTTCAAAAATTAACTCTATAAGCATAACTTTGCGTTCTAATTCGATTCGCGATAATATACACTGAATGTCAGGAAATAATTTGCACAGAATTTATTCACTAGTCTTTTTGGTTTTACTCCTCGCCTTGCCTGGGGTATCTCAACAACTAGACACGATGCCTGGAGGCTATCCCGCTGTAGATGAAAATCTATTGATTGAGTCTAAGTGGCTTTATGCCTATACAGCACATTCGCCCACAAATTCTATCATCCATGAGGCTGATGAATCTTACGAATATTACCTTTACTTGAGGTATGATAATAAATACGAGCATTACTTGAATGGGAACTCCTCTACGGGGGGTTGGCTACTCAATGAAACTAAAAATGAATTGTATTACAATTTTAGGTCGATTAAGTGGTGGAAGATTGCAGAGCTTTCCAAGAATGCTTTGGTTCTTGAGTTTAACGTAGAAGATGTACCTTATCAATATCACTTTGTTCGGGTTCCTTTTGACAATGCTCCCTTTCCAAAGGCAGCGAATGAGCTTCCTGATGTAGAAGTCAATGCCGACCTAGAACGGCAGATAGCAGAGGCTCAAGAAGCACTTTCTGCTCGGGAAAAACGCTTAGAAAAAAGTCGGGAAAGGAAAAAAGCTAGGCGGGCAAAACGAGATGAACGCTTAAATAACATAGGGGCAAAACCAACGCCGATTGAAGTCGCTATCACTGGAGGAGGTTATTATGGAGGGATTGACCCAGTCATTAAAGACTTTACCGTCATCAAGTCTGATGGGCGCTTAATAAAAGAGTTTCAAAGTGTTAACCAAGGACTCATTAAAACAAAAAAAGATGTTGGAAGAGAAGAACTCGAAAAACTAGTCGAATTCATCATGGCTAAAGATTTCTTTGATTTTGAGAATCTTTATGATTGCCAAACTAGGGATTGTAATAAACGAAAAACAGCCAAACCAACTCCTATCCCTCTCCGTATTTCCGTTACCTACGGAAATCGACGGAAAGTGGTTACGGTAAGTATTTGGGGTTTGGACGACCGAAAAATACAGTATGTCAATTACCCTCCCGACCTTGATTTAATTATTGAAGGTATCCAACGTCTAGCAGGAAACTAGGCAAATTGCGAATTAAGAGTTCTTTACAAGATAACCTAAAAAAGGCGAAGCATATGCTTCGCCTTTTTTTTATGGAATGTTCATGTCGAAATTCTTCCAAAGATAGTTCCTCAAACGAGGTAAACACGATCAATTCGTAATTCCACAAATTCTTCCCCTATTGCACGACAATTTCGCGCGTTGCGGCAAAACCTTTAGGGCTTTCAAGCTTTAAGTAATAAATGCCTTTTGGTAAATGCCCTACTTCTAGCTCAATAGTTTTTGAATTGACAGCTTGCATAAGAACAACCCGCCCCGAGAAATCACAAAGCTCTGCTTTTCCTCCTTCAAAATTACTAAACAGTTGAATTTTGTCCGAAGTAGGATTAGGATAAACCAAGGCGCTTGCCGTATTATCACCGACTAATACCGAAACTACACTCGATCTAGCTCTTGTTCCATCATTATCTATTGACCTCAGCATATAATAGACATTCTGGTTCGTAGGAATCTCTTCATCAAGATAAGCATACCTATTCGGCTCATTAGTATCTTCAATATCTCGGTGTGTGTAAATAATTTCAAAATCATTCCCATTTAAGGAGCGAAGCAACTCATAGCGGTCGACATTGACCTCCGTCGCTGTTGCCCAATCTACTCGTACCACATGGCCATATTTCTGATAAACAGCGGTAAAAGAAACCAGCTCAATAGGTAAGGTAGGATCGACAATGGCATCCGGCCCCGTCACATCAATAATACCAGACAAAACTGGCGTCATTCCGATTTCAAGCATAGCGGTAGGCGTATTCAAACTAACAGCCCCGCCATCCATTACATCAACTGCTGATATAGGATCCAAAAGCACTAAAGAACCGCCTACATTTAAATCCCCAAAAACACTAATACTTGGAGGGTTATTGATGGTTAGGACACCTAGTATGGAAGTTGTCGCTCCAGGACCGATTATTAAATTAGTCGTAGAAAGGGCTAGTACATCACCAGAAAAGTCAAGTGCCCCTCCTTGAAGATCGATATCAAATGCTTGATTCAAGGTTGTATTGCCACCTAGGGTAACACCACCACTAAGAACGGTCAAATCAAAAGCATTGATAAAACTTATGTCAATCAAATTCAAATTACCATTTATAAGGTTCACATCTGCAAGGCCTTCTATTGTAGCACCGTTAAAATCCACATTACCTTCAAGCACATTTAGGGTAAGAGCGCCCTCTATCGTCGCGCCAAGTAAGTCAACGTCTCCGTCCATCACTTCCAAATTCAGATCATCAAAAGTAACAGAGGAGTTCATTGTGATCGAAGAACTAACACCTTCAGAGGTAATATCTGTGATATTTAAATAATAACTAGGGAAGCCCATATTGCCTAAAACGGCTTTACCACCGTCTTCCACTCTTAAAGTAAAATCCCCAAAAGTATTTAATCCTTCATTGAAGGTTCCCCCATTTTTTACAACTACTGAAAGCTTAATTGCTGTGGTATTCGCATTTTGAAGAGTAAGAATCCCTCCAATTTCAAAATTAACGTCGTTTGGAAAACTCGTAGGGAACCCAGTAGAAACAGTGAACCCATTAGGAATGATATACGTTGTGGGTGTTCCACTTCCCGTACAGGAGAAGCCAGGATTCCCAAAATCGCCAGTCCAGCTAGTGATATTGGTTGTACAAGTACATGTTGTTTGAGCGGTTAAGTTACCCAGCATAAATAGTAAAAAGATAAAGCTGGTTAACATTACGTGTTTCTTCATAATTAGGGGATGTATTGATGTAAGTTTGTAGTTTTAGTTAGAAATCACTACAAATTGTCTAAAGAAGCACGGGGTTCCTACTCCATAAAACACATTATTACGACAGGGAATAACGCAAACAAAACCAGCTTACTCTCATAAGTATAAAACGACTACCTCATCAATAAAAAATCACCTAAATCACGAAAAAACAAACACTTATTAAAAACCTTAAACAAATAAATTTGATTTTCAAGCTAAAACACATAAAAACCAAGCAGGCAACACCCTTACCTACACTATTTTACTATAAGAAAAACCATCTAAACTAACAACATTGCCTTATAACAAAAACACCAATTCTTTTTATTGTGTAACAATTAATGAGCATTCAGTTTTCGATAATTGAATTCTATGAAATCTCTAAAACACACAGTAAGAAACTAGATAATACATCTGTACTTTTATCAAACAAAAAAGTAATATTAAAACCTAGGCGAAGAATGAAACCTTTTCACCATAGACGCGTAAATGTAACATATGGATTGCTAAAAACCGTTGTCACATATTTAATTAACTCACTTTTATTTCAAGGACAATATCTATTTCGACTATTCTTGCTCTAAGGAAGAATAAAGTTAATGTCAACTCGCTTTTATCAGCTTGCTTTTCCTCTAAAATGCGTTTTAGGGTACTTGCGTGCAACCCCATTTTCAAACAAGTTGTGACTAGCAAATTTCCAACTAGACAAATCTCATTCAACTAGCTGACATTAACCATATTTTAATTAACTATGATTCGCAATACAAAATTATACGGTTCCTTATTCATTTTATGGCTGTGTTTTTCGCCCAACACATTGCTATCACAAATCGTATATGTAAATTCAATGGCGGGAGGGACAAACGATGGATCTTCTTGGGTAAATGCTTACCAAGATCTCCAAACAGCTTTGACGAATACAAGTACTGGAGAAATATGGGTAGCAGCCGACACCTACTACCCTAATAATCTAACCGATAGAGCAGCTTCTTTTGAACTAAAAAACAATGTAGCTATTTACGGAGGCTTTGATGGAACAGAGAATCTGCTTAGTGAAAGAGACTTCAATATCAATGTCACTATTTTAAGTGGTGATATTGCAAATACGGGCATTTCTAGTGACAACTCATTCCATGTCATTTCTGGAAAAAACGTTGACAACACCGCCATACTTGATGGATTTACGATTCAGGATGGAAGAGCTGATGATTTGACGATGATGATAAATCAACTGGGCGGTGGAATATTGCTTGACGGCTCCTTAGCAGACACCGACTTAAGTCCTATTATTCGAAACTGTACCTTTACCAATAATTATGCACTAGCTGGAGGTGGAGCTTTAGCAGCTTACTCTGGTGATGGAGGCTCATTGGCACCTACCATAGAAAAGTGTACCTTCCTATCCAATCAGAATGGAGCTTTAGGCAATGGTGGAGGTATCTATATTCAAGAAACTGGTACAACAACTGGTTTATCCAATATTGATGTTAAGAATTGCTGGTTCGAGAATAATAATGCGGAGAACGGTGGCGCTGTATTTTGTAACACTACAGGTTCTGAAACCCTTAATATAGACATTTGTAATAGCCTTTTTGCCAAAAATACAGCGACGGCAGGAGGTGGCGTTTTTTGTGGTAACAATCCTGCCATACTCTTCACCAACTGTACCTTTTATGACAATGACGCGACTACAGGCCCAGCCATTTCAGGAACGAACCTTACCCTAGCACACCTTAACAATTGTATTGTTTGGGGAAGTCAATCCAATGCTTTAATCGAAGAAGTTTCTGGTGGTGGTGGTTCAGTTTTTATTGAAAATTCGGTGTTGAAAGGTAGCACCTTAGGTGGTTCCGTTTACAATCAATACCCTATGTTTGTAGACCCCGAAAATGGGGACTATAATATACATGGCTGCTCTGATGCTGTTGATTCTGGCGACAATCTAACACTAGGTCTATTGTGCTCCACTGATTTGGACAATACCCCTAGGGTTTATGGTGGTTCTGTCGATATGGGAGCTTTCGAATATCAAGGAGAACTCCCTGAAAAATTCGGCTATACCAATACGGGTATCTCTTATACGTTGACGAGTTCTTGCAAGGTAGGTACATGGATTCACTACTACGATCTGTCCGATCCTTCAACATTTTTATTTTCTATGGAAGAGCCCCTAGGCTATGGAAATACGGCGCCTGTCATAGCATATCCTAGAATTTCTTCTTCCTTTGCTCCTACCGATCCGACTACAGGCGTGTATTTAGCAGAAGACATCCCCAACAAAGAAGCCCTTATTGCGATGGGAAGATATTGGAATGTAAATCTAATTGGGCCGACGACATTAAATGGTTTTGTTAATGTCCGATTTTATTTCGATCCCCAAGAAAAAGCGGCTCTCGATATGGCTGCCGATACTTGGAATGCTACTCATGGAGGAATATACAAGGAGTTTTATTGGATAAAAACAGTCGGAAAATCCTACAACCCCAATACGGATCTCAGACCAACTAGAGTCGACACAGGTTTACAACTAGCAGGCACAGAAGGCGATACCAACAATGGAACGCACTACGTGCAATTTAACTTTATTTCCAGTTTTTCTGGTGGCACCCTATTCGCTCGGGTTAGTGGAGATGGCGCTTTCCTTCCTGTTGAGTTGGCTAGTTTTAACGCCACTAGAACCGATGAAAAAAGGGTAGAATTAGAATGGAATGTCGTTAACGAAGTGGATAATGAATACTTTGAAGTACAACGAAAGCTTCAAAGCGAAGAGGAATTCAGAACTATTGGTATCGTCAATAGTCTCGGGAATACTTCAACACCTAGAACCTATCAATACAGTGACCAGAATGATGTCAGTGGTTGGAGCTATTATCGGTTAAAGATAGTCAGCACCTATGAAGATTTTGAATATTCAGAGGTAAAGGTCGTCAAAGCCCAAGATCGCTTAGGCAATATTGATGTCTTTCCCAACCCTACAAACAGCCAATTCCACGTCATTCTTCCTACGGGTTTGTCTAGAAATGAAGAAATGGTGATCACCGTCATGAATACCTTACAACAAGTGGTTTATCAAAGGCAACATCAACTACAAGCTAACGACAACGACCGCATTTTAGTAGAAGGCATAGGGAATCTACCGCCTGGGGTATACCTCGTCAATGCACAGATTGATGGAAAAAATTATACCGAGAAAATACTAATCAAGGATTGAGTTTACTCCGAAAAGCAGGAACGAATGAGTCAATACGATTTATGAGGTAAGATTTCTGTGTCTTAATAAAAGGTCGCAGGCCTCCTAATGTGTTCTTATTGCATCTAGTAAATCACATTAGGCTTATATGATCTTAATTCCCTTATATGGTTAAAAAATCGCCAAAACGACATTTCATTTTCTGCGGAAGAGCCTTTAACGGTAGCCACTTCGCCCCTAAAGCATTTAAAAGAATTATTTAAGGTTTTGTTTGATTGAGGAGTCCCCCCTAGCGGTCGGGCTCCTCTTTTTGTTGCTTTCTATTATCGGTTTAAAAGTCTTCTTTTCAAAATCTCCAAACTTATTTCATTCTTACTTGTTAAAAATGTATTTTTGCAGTCCAAAAGAAAATGTAGCACTTTTGGAGTTGGTTTTTAAAACCATTATTATTCAATAAGAACGTAAAACAACTAGTATCATGGTTTTTGATATTGATATGATCAAACGGGTTTACGCTGAGTTACCCAACAAAATTAAAAACATCCGTGAAAAATTGGGAAGACCCCTTACTTTGACGGAAAAGATTTTATACACTCACCTACACCAAGATTCTCCATTACAAGCCTATACTAGAGGAAAAGACTACGTTTTTTATGCTCCTGACCGCGTAGCCATGCAAGATGCAACAGCCCAAATGGCTTTGCTTCAGTTTATGATGGCAGGTAGAGATAAAGTAGCCGTCCCTTCTACAGTACACTGCGATCACCTCATCCAAGCGAAAGTTGGGGCAAAACAAGATTTAGATACGGCTATAGACACCAATAGAGAAGTTTACGATTTCCTTTCTTCTGT
>JAHDHB010000058.1:0-14765 GCA_020631545.1 Saprospiraceae bacterium
ACGCCCTATAATTCCGTAGTTTATAACCGAATAGATGGTTCCGTTGGTTGTGGATTAAACCCAACTATGACAACAAACAGACGACCCAATATTCAATGGGGTACGTGTTCTACTGTGCCAGACTCGATTCCTAAAACAGTAGGAATTTTTAGAGCTTCTTATGAACGTGAAGGAGCGGGAGGATGGACACATTATATAAATGATGCAGGAACGCCAAGTCGCTTGGATGATTTGCTTTTGCTTTCTATAAAAAAAGGCACTAGTGGTGTAGAAATTCCCGTAGACCAAGTAGAACTAGGTGTAACAGGCCTTGGTGCGGCAGTGGATCTCTCTATGGCGCCCTACGTTACCAACAACCAACGATGGCATACTATGAATCGTTACTGGAATGTGACGCCGACCACTCAACCCAATGCCGATGGCGTAAAAGTTCGTTTTTACTACACAGAAGATGATTTTTTAGCTGTACAAGCAGCAACAAATACATCAACAACGGCCATAACGACACACGAAGACTTGCTTTTCTATAAATTCGAATCCGATTCTGGTGTAAACCCAGATCCTACAATGGGGCATCTAGGTGGTTCTTCTATGAATTTTAGAGCTTTGGACGCTACTATAGCTGCTTATGAAGGAGATTATTATGCAGAGTTTGAGGTAGCTAGTTTTTCTGGAGGAGGAGCAGGAGGTATTGGCTGTGATGTTTTACCCTGCGAAGAGACTCCCCTACCGATTACAGATATAGCACTAGCTAAGTCTATTGTATTAACCCCAAATCCTGTTTTTGAAGAATTAGGGATCCAGTTTTACTCGAATAAAACGGAGGCATCTAGCCTAATGATTTACGATATTAGTGGTCGTATGATGGTCGAACAAAAGGTTGAGATACAAGGAGGACAGAATGAGATACGTTTACCCTTGAGCGTTCCTCCTGGTGTCTACTTCTTATCCCTTAAAACATCTGAAGGCCTTATGACAGAACGCTTTGTAAAATCATTCTAATGTCAAGACCTATAGCCCTGCGGGGAGCCTAAGCGAATGTGCTAGTTTGAGAGGTCTATGAGAAGAACTCCGAAATCTCAGTTCATACTTCTCAGACTAGCCTTCCCGCTTTATTTTCCACAAGTCTTTACTAGCCCTAGGATTGCGTGCGCTATCCCCAAAAGAAAACAAAATTCCTACTCAAACTATACCAAATAATAGGACTCTCTCAAAAAAAACTAAAAAAACACCAAGAACATATTCGAAATTGAGTATTCCTTTTGCCCTAATAATCAGGCGCAAGTGTAAAGCTATAAGTCAATGACAAAAAAATGACACATGCAGCAGTTGCATTTTACACAAATAATGAGTAGATTTGTTACTCAATTAGCTGTTAATGTTAGAGACTTTAATTTCTTCGAAAACCCGGATAAAGCTACTGCTTAAATTTTTCCTAAACAGTAAGACAAAATCCTACCTCCGAAATCTAGAAAGTGAATTTGGAGATTCAACGAATTCCATTCGTGTAGAACTGAATAGATTGGAAGGTGCTGGTATGTTAGTTTCTAGTAAGAAAGGGAACAAAAAAATATTCACAGCTAATGTCAAGCATCCTTTATACAGTGAGGTTCATAATATCCTCCTTAAGTATGTAGGCATTGACCGCATCATAAACCAAGTAGTAGAACGCTTAGGGCAAGTGGAGAAGGTTTTTTTAGCTGGAGAATTGTCTAAAGGCTTAGATAGCAAGATTATAGATCTTGTTTTTATAGGGGACATTGATAAAAACTACCTAGTTCAGCTTATCGAAAAAGTAGAAAAGCTGATTAGTAGAAAAATTCGTTATTTGCATTATGCTAGTGAGGAGTTTGAGAAGATGAATTTTGAGGATTTTGAAGTAGAACCTCTTTTGCTTTGGAGCAAAGACGATTAAAACACACAACTGAGAAAGTAAGTTTGATTTATTTCCTTGTCAATATCAATAATCGCCAGTAGGCGAAAGCGTTATACAAAGTGGTATACCGTTATAATAGTAGGTGCCGGAATAGTGCATTAAACCTGAAAACTCCGACTGTTGGAGCATGAACTAAAATATTCTTTATCTAAGTGTCATAGGGGAAGAATAAGGAATTGCCCATTTTCAAACAGGTTAAGACAGCGGAGTTATACATTCCGGCATCTACTAAATTTTTTGCTCTTTGTTTTTCATTAGAAATTCAATACAGAGAATTAAATATTCCTATATATGCCCGTGCTATTCTGCTTTCTGGCTATTCTTGCACGGAAAATCCCAACTAATTACAATATTTTTCTCATTTTTTTTTGATGAATATGGAGTCGATAAGGACTGTGTATTCCTTTAAAATCTTGCGATTTAGATTGGTTTTAAGAACAAAAACCTTGAATTATAAGCCCAACTATGAGGACGGAGAAAGGAACTATGGCGAACATACACATGGTGGATGTAAAAGGTCAATACCGCAGACATCAATCCGAATTTGACCAAGCAATACTAGAAACGGTTCGTTCGGGTGCGTATATCAATGGGCCTCAAGTACACAGCTTTCAAGCCAATTTGGCCAAATATCTTGATGTCGCTTGTGTTATTCCTTGTGGTAATGGTACTGATGCTTTACAAATTGCCTTAATGGCCTTGGATTTAAAGCCTGGGGATGAGGTTATTGTTCCTGCTTTTACCTATGTGGCCACAGCGGAAGTAATTGCTTTACTAGGCTTGACGCCAGTGATGGTTGATGTTTGTCCTACTACCTTTAATTTGACGAAAGAGATTGTAGAGCAGGCGATTACGCCTAAGACAAAAGCGATAATTCCTGTCCATTTATTCGGACAGTGTACAGATATGGAACCGATTATGAACCTTGCAAATGCGCAGGGTATTTTTGTTATAGAGGATAATGCACAAGCCATTGGTTCTGAATATACTTGGACGGATGGATATGTAGCAAAATCGGGTACTATGGGGCATATTGGATGCACCTCCTTTTACCCTTCGAAGAATTTGGGGTGCTACGGCGATGGTGGTGCTATATTTACCAATGACGAAGAGCTAGGAAAGAAGTTGCAAATGATTGCTAATCATGGCCAAAATAAAAGATATTATCATTCTAGAGTAGGTGTCAATTCAAGGCTAGATGCTATACAAGCAGCGGTTTTAAATGTAAAATTGCGCCAGCTAGACAGCTACAATAAGGCTCGTCAAACGGTTGCAACCTATTATGATGAAGCTTTCAGGGATATAGAAGAGGTGAAAATTCCTCAGCGACATCCAAAATCAACCCACGTTTTTCATCAATATACCTTACAAGTTGAGCCTAAAAAACGGGAAGTTTTTCAATCCATTTTGAAGGAAAATAATATTCCTTCGATGATATACTATCCTTTACCGCTATACAAGCAACAAGCTTTTATGCATTTGATTCCGAAAGAGTTATATTTGCCAAACACGGAACAATTGTGTGATTCAGTGGTTTCTCTACCCATACATACTGAAATGACGGAAGAGCAAATGGCTTATATTTCAGAGGTTGTTGTTCATGCCTTGCGATAGCCACTTGTAGGAATCATTTTTTAGCGCGAGTTATCGCGTTTTTTTATGTTAGATAATAGTACGACAATTTAAACGTATATTTGCAGTGAAAATGACTACTGAAAATCACTTAAATCCTAGCGAGAAACGTTGGTTTGCTGTTTACACTAAGTATAAGCGGGAAAAGGTGGTATTTAAGTTATTACAAGAGAAAAAAATCGAGGTTTATCTTCCTCTTCAGCAAATCACTCGACAGTGGGAGCGTAAGCGAAGAGTCGTCGAGTTGCCCTTGATTAGTTGTTATATTTTTGTGAAAATCACAAAACCAGAATATACAGAGGTTCTTGATACAGAACATGTTGTTAATTTTGTTAAGTTTTCAAAAAACTTAATTTCTATACCGGATGGAGAGATTAAATTGATGCAGCGAGTTCTAGGAGAAGGTGTAGAAGTACAATTAGAAAAAGTACCGCTAAGTAAAGGTGATTTTGTTGAAATAATGGTCGGAAACTTAGCAGGCGTTAAGGGGCGTTTGGTAGAAGAAAAAGGAAAATCAGAAGTTGTCGTGGAGCTAGAAAGTTTGGGGTACGGCATGAGAATTGCTATTGATCCATCCTTCCTAGAAAAACGGTCAGCTTATTTGGGAGGCCATTGAGGTCTTAATATAGTTGTTGATTTTTAAGAATTTAAGTGCTGTTTTGCGACTTATCAAAAGCGAAGCTCTATCCCTTTGGCTAAAATTTTATGTTCCGAAGCTTAAGCAAATTACCTCTATAAGGTATGCCACATTATATGTATGATATTTGCATCATAGGGGCAGGAATTGTAGGACTAGCAACTGCTCATGAAATTCTAAGGCAGCAACCAAAAACTAGGCTTTGTATTCTAGAGAAAGAAAATGCTACTGCCAAACATCAAACGGGGAATAATAGTGGCGTTATCCATTCGGGTATATATTATAAACCCAATAGCCTCAAGGCTAAAAATTGTATCAGCGGGTATCAGCGTTTAATCGAATTCTGTCAAGAAGAAGAGATTGAATACGAGTTGTGTGGGAAAATAATTGTTGCTACCTCAAAAGAGGAACTACCTACGTTACAAACCTTGTATGAGCGAGGTGTTCACAACGGTTTGAAAAACATTGCCTTAGTTGAAGAAAAGAGGCTTAAAGAAATTGAACCGCATGTAAATGGGATTAGGGGAATTATTGTTCCACAAGCGGGAATCATAGATTACAAGGAGGTTTGTTTAAAATTGAGGAAGCGAATTGAGGATTATGGAGGAAAAATAGTATTTAACGAACGGGTAAACGCTATAAATGAAAGCCTTGGAAGTCGAGAAATTATCTCCACGAACAAAACTATTCAAGCAAAATTAGTCATCAACTGTGGTGGCTTATATTCCGATAAATTAGCAGAACTCTCTGGAGCACAACTTCAACATAAGATAATTCCTTTTCGAGGAGAATATTACGAGTTGAAGAAGGAAAAGGAGTACTTGGTCAACGGATTGATTTACCCCGTTCCTAATCCTGATTTTCCGTTCTTAGGCGTTCATTTTACCAAGATGATTAAAGGAGGAGTAGAGGCTGGGCCAAATGCTGTACTAGCTTTTAAACGAGAGGGTTATCGTAAATTTGATTTTAAGTACGCGGAGTTTATGGAATCCATCGGATATATTGGATTTCGAAAAATGGCAGCAAAATATTGGAAAGAGGGCTTGTATGAAATGTATCGTTCTTGGTCGAAACAAGCCTTTGTTCGCGCTTTGCAAAAACTCATCCCCGACATCTCGACGAAGGACATTAAAGCTGGAAACGCAGGGGTTCGGGCACAAGCTTGTAGTCAAGAAGGATATTTACTAGATGATTTTCATATTATCAATAGTCCTTTTGCCATCAATGTATGCAATGCGCCATCACCTGCTGCGACTTCGGCCCTAGCCATAGGCCACACGATAGCGAATTTAGCTTTTGACCGATTATAATGAATTTGGAGAAAAAATATTTTAGCCATGAAACGGCTGTTATTGATGAGGGATGTGAAATTGGAGAAGGGACAAAAATTTGGCATTTTTGTCATCTTATGCCTGAAGCAAAAATTGGAAAGCATTGTAACTTAGGACAAAATGTATTTGTAGCGAATGGAGTTGTATTAGGGGATAATGTCAAAGTTCAAAACAATGTCTCGATTTACACAGGTGTGACATGTGAAAATGATGTATTTTTAGGGCCATCAATGGTGTTTACTAATGTGACTAATCCAAGAAGTGCCGTCAATAGACGTGGGGAATATCAATTGACTAGAGTAGGGAAGGGGGCGACGATTGGTGCTAATGCGACGATTGTTTGTGGTCATGATATTGGAGCTTTTGCTTTTATCGGGGCGGGGGCTGTCGTTACAA
Organism: Saprospiraceae bacterium; assembly: GCA_020631545.1. Lineage (GTDB taxonomy): Bacteria > Bacteroidota > Bacteroidia > Chitinophagales > Saprospiraceae > JAHDHB01. The sequence goes on from JAHDHB010000058.1 coordinate 5,933, forward strand.
AAACAGTAAAACCCTATGCATTAGTGCTTGGAAATCCTGCAAAACAAGTAGGTTGGATGAGTGAGTGGGGACATCGATTAGAATTTGATACTCAAAATAAGGCAACTTGCCCCGAAAGTAAGGAGCAATATTGTTTGAAGAGTGGACAAGTATTTAAGGAATAGGAATGAGTGAAAAGATACGATTTGCAGTAGTAGGACTAGGCCATATCGGCAAACGTCATGTTCAAATGATTCAGCGTAATTCAGAATGTGAATTAAAGGCGATATGTGATATAAAAAGTTTAGAAAAATTAAGTCTAGATGATGTCAAGGTACCATTTTTCTCTTCTTTAGATGCTTTGCTGGAAGCCGATTTAGAGGTTGATGTCGTTTGCATTTGTACGCCAAATGGATTGCACGCCAAACAAGCGATAAGTGTCCTAGATGCTCAGAAACATGTCGTGATTGAAAAGCCGATGGGACTGAGTAAAGCCGAATGTGAGGCCGTAATTTTTAAATCCTTAAACGTATCCAAACGGGTTTTTTGCGTCATGCAAAACCGTTATTCACCACCTTCTCTTTGGCTAAAAGAGGTCATAGAAGAAAAAAAGCTTGGTGAGATATTCCAAGTACAAATTAATTGTTACTGGAATAGAGATGAACGATATTATTATCCGAAAGGAATAAAACATGACTGGAAAGGAGATCTAGCCTTGGATGGAGGTGTTCTTTTTACTCAGTTCGCGCATTTTATAGATATTTTGTACTGGTTATTCGGAGATGTTGCGGATATTCAGGCCAAATTTCATAATTTTGCACACCAAAATATAACTACCTTTGAAGATACGGGGTTGGTCAATTTTCGATTTGTGAATGGAGGTGTTGGGTGCTTGAACTATTCTACGGCCGTATGGGGAAAGAACTTGGAAAGTAGTATGACGGTCATAGGAAGTAAGGGGAGCTTGAAAATTGGAGGGCAATATATGAACGAGGTGGAGTATTGCCACATTGATGACTATGAAATGCCCGCCTTACCGCCAACGAATCCTGCGAATGACTACGGAGCATACAAGGGGTCAGCGGCCAATCATGTTTATGTTTTTAAAAATGTAGTTGATGTATTAAAAGGCCGAAAGGCTATTACGACGAATGCATTAGAAGGTATGAAAGTTGTTGAAATCATAGAACGCATTTATTTGCTTAAACAATAATTATGGTAGGGGGTGTGTCTTTCTACCTTCTGCCCAAACAGAATTTATTATGAATATTACTGTAGTTGGAACTGGTTATGTCGGCCTCGTAAGCGGCACTTGTTTTGCTGAAACGGGAAATACCGTGACATGCGTCGATATTGACGCAGCAAAAGTAGAACGAATGAAGCGGGGTGAGGTTCCTATCTATGAACCCGGTTTAGAGATCTTGTTTGAGCGAAATACTAAGCAAGGACGCTTATTTTTCTCTACCGATTTAGCAGGATCTATTAAAGATGCAGAAGTAATTTTTCTAGCACTTCCTACTCCTCCAGGAGCCGATGGCTCTGCTGATTTGAAGTATATCCTTGGTGTAGCGGAAGAGTTGTCTCATATGATTACCGACTATACCGTTATTGTAGATAAAAGTACGGTTCCTGTTGGAACAGCAGACAAAGTACACGAAATCCTATCTAAAGGTCTATCCGAGGATCTTTTCGACGTTGTATCCAATCCAGAATTTTTGAGAGAAGGTGCTGCAATCAATGACTTTTTAAAACCAGATCGGGTGGTCATTGGTACAAGCTCCAAGCGGGCACAAAAGACTTTACGTCGTTTGTATGAGCCTTTCGTACGCTCTGGAAATCCAATTATTTTTATGGATGAGCGTTCGGCTGAAATGACAAAATATGCAGCCAATTCTTATCTCGCTACACGAATTTCTTTCATGAATGAGATTGCTAACCTTTGCGAGAAGGTTGGAGCGGACGTTGATATGGTTCGTAAAGGGATAGGCAGTGATACTCGGATTGGCAAGCGATTTTTGTTTGCTGGTGTAGGTTATGGTGGTAGCTGTTTTCCTAAAGACGTTCTAGCTTTGACAAAGACAGCGATGGAGTATGAGTACGATTTCAAAATATTGAATGCGGTCAATAATGTTAATGCTATACAAAAGAATATTTTGGCTAAAAAGGTCAAAGCTTATTTTGGCAATGATTTGAGTGGTAAGACTATAGCGATTTGGGGTCTAGCCTTCAAGCCTAACACAGATGACATTCGAGAAGCTCCAGCATTGTACATTATCAATGAATTATTGGAGGCAGGAGCGACTATAAAAACGTTTGATCCAGAAGCCATGGCTAACGTAAAGGCCCTTTACGGCGATAAAATTCAGTTTGCAGACGATCAATATGAAGCATTGATTGGTGCAGATGCTTTAGCTATCGTAACGGAATGGAACGTTTTCCGAACACCAAGCTTCAAGGTTATCAAGAAATTATTGTCAGAAAATATCATTTTTGATGGTCGAAATCTTTACGATCTGGAAAATATGGAAGAACTAGGTTTTCATTACGAAAGCATAGGTAGAGAAGTTGTTACCCGTAAGAACACGAAGAGGTTGACGATAGAGAACTGATGCCTTGAAATGATTTGCTTGTTTGATAAAATCTTGGTCTTCAGTCTACTGAAGGCTAAAGGAAATATAGAGATTCGAGGAAGAAGGAAAAATATTTTTAGTTGGAGATAAAGTTGCGACTTATCAATAGCGAAGCTTTATCCGCTTGTCAATATTTTGGTTTAATCCAAAATCCTAATAAACCAGACGGTAAATACATATGTACCAAAAACTGTTAAACAAAGAGCGTAAAATAGCAGTAATTGGCTTGGGATACGTAGGTCTTCCCATTGCCTTAGAATTCGCGAAGCATTTTAGTGTCATTGGCTTTGATATTAATGAGGAAAAGGTAAAAATGATGCAAAATCATGAAGACCCCTCTAAAGAAGTCAAAACGGAAGCATTTAAGGGTAAAGATATCCTTTTTACTGCTGATTCAGAGGATCTTAAACAAGCACACTTCTTTGTTGTTGCAGTTCCTACTCCCGTAGATGAGCACAAAGTTCCGAATCTTAAGCCTGTCATAAGTGCATCGAATACAGTAGGAAAGGTCTTGAAAAAAGGAGATTATGTCGTTTACGAGTCTACGGTTTATCCTGGATGTACAGAAGAAGACTGTTTGCCTCTACTAGAAAAGAATTCTGGTTTAAATGGAGGAACAGACTTTAAAATAGGTTATTCTCCTGAAAGAATCAACCCTGGCGATAAAAAGAATACGATAGCTACCATTACTAAAATTGTATCGGGTAATGATGCCGAAGCTTTACGAGAAATTTCTCAAGTTTATGGTCGTATTATCACTGCTGGTATATACGAAGCAGAGTCCATCAAGGTTGCAGAAGCTGCTAAAGTAATTGAAAATGCACAACGGGATTTAAACATCTCCTTTATGAATGAGCTGTCAATTATTTTTGACCGAATGGGAATCAACACACACCATGTTATTAATGCGGCGGCTACAAAATGGAATTTTCAACGCTTTTATCCTGGTCTAGTAGGAGGTCATTGTATAGGTGTTGATCCTTACTACTTAACGCATAAGGCGCAAAAACTTGGATATTCTCCTCAAGTTATCCTTAGTGGAAGGCGTATCAATGACGGAATGCCGGCTTTTGTAGCGAAAAAAACGGTGAAACTGCTGATTAAGGCAGGGCGCGATCCTAAACATGCAAAGGTCTTAGTACTAGGAATTACCTTTAAGGAAAACGTGAGTGACATTCGCAATTCTAAAGTAGCTGACTTGGTGAAAGAACTACAAGACTTTTCAGTTGCTGTTGATTTATATGACCCTAATGCTTCCGCCGATGAAGTAAAGGATGAGTATGGGTTAAAAACGGTTGATAAAATAGGACAAGATTACGACGCTGTCATCATTGCCGTCAATCATGATGAATTCAAATCTTGGGGTGTTGCTGACTATAAGAAAATAATGACCGTAAAACCTATCTTGATAGATGTGAAAGGTGTTTTATTGGATAAACCTAAGGATGGTGTAGAATATTGGTCTTTATGACAATGCTCTAAGAATTATGAAGAAATTACCAATCGGTATACAAACGCTAAGCAAGATTATTGAAGACGGTTTTGTCTACGTGGATAAGACCGAAATTGCTTTAAGGATCGTTGAACGGGGGCAGTATTACTTCCTTTCTCGTCCGCGTCGATTTGGTAAGAGTTTATTTTTGAGTACGTTAAAAGAGATTTTCGAAGGGAATGAAGCTCTTTTTAAAGGCTTGTATATAGATGGCAAGTGGGATTTTTCGAAGACGAAACCAGTCATTCATCTAAGTTTTGGTTCAGGAATAAGCAGAAGTATAGAGGCTTTGCACCGGAACATGAAATGGATGTTTATGAAGGCGGAAAAGTCTTTGGGAATAAGCCTTAAGGATGATCTTTTACCAAAGGAAAAATTAACCTTGCTCATCACAGAGGCTTATGAGCGAACAGGAAAGAAGGTCGTCATTTTGATCGACGAATATGACAAACCTATCCTTGATAACATCACGAATGAGGCTACCGCACGCATAATGCGAGATGAAATGCGGGAGTTTTATTCCGTTATAAAAGACTATGATGGATTTATTGAGTTAGTCTTCATCACAGGTGTTAGCAAGTTTTCTAAGATGAGTCTTTTCAGTGGTTTGAATAACCTGAATGACATCACCTTGGATGAGCGATATGCAACGATTTGTGGTTATACGGATAAGGATTTAGATAATGTTTTTGGAAAGCATCTAGAGGGTGTAGATAGAGATAAAGTTAGGGAGTGGTACAATGGGTATAATTATTTGGGAGATAAAGTTTACAATCCTTTTGATATCCTGTTGTTTATAGATAAGGGTCACGAATTTCGAAATTACTGGTGGAGTACGGGTAATCCTCAATTTCTGATTGAATTGATTACCTCAAAATCATATTCGGTCCCAAACGTAGAAAACTACGAGGCTACAGAAGCTATCTTAAATAGTTTTGATGTGGATAGAGTTGATATAGAAGCACTTCTTTGGCAAACGGGGTATTTAACAATCAAAGAAAAGTATACGGATAGAAATCGTCTTAAATATCGACTTGTAATACCTAATCTGGAGATCCAACTTTCTTTAAATGATTGTTTTATTGATGCCCTTACTACTCAAAAATCGGAAAAATTAAATTTCCAAGATAGACTTTATGATGTATTGACGGAGGGTGATTTAGATGCTCTTCAGCAAGTGTTGAAATCCCTTTTTTCATCGATTCCTTACCATAACTTCACGAATAATAAAATAGCAGACTACGAGGGTTATTATGCAAGTGTCATCTACGCCTACTTTGCAAGCTTAGGTTTTGAAATTATTGCAGAGGATACCACGAGTCAAGCTCGTATCGACATGACGCTGAAGGTAGAAGATAAGATTTATATCTTTGAGTTTAAGGTCATCAACAACAGTGCAACAGGTAATGCCTTGGAGCAAATCAAAGCCAAAAAATATCATAAAAAGTACCTATCTGAGGAAAAAGACATTTTCCTTGTGGGGATCGAATTTAATAGGGAAGAACGAAATATTGAGCGATTTGAGTGGGCAGGAATTTAGCATAATATTGGGAGGTTTTTTAGGAATTATTTAGCTGATTTTAATAACACATTTATAGTAGATGAAAAAAACACTAATAACGGGAGCAGACGGCTTCATTGGTAGCCATTTGGTAGAAGAACTTATCCGCCAAGGGCATCAAGTCAAGGCGTTCTGTTATTATAATTCCTTCAATTCTTGGGGATGGTTGGACAATTTTCCAAAGGAGATTCTGGATGAAATTGAAGTCTTTACCGGAGATGTAAGAGATCCTAATGGAGTCCGAACCGCGATGAAGGGATGTGATCGTGTTTTTCATCTTGCTGCACTTATAGCCATACCTTATTCGTATCATTCTCCTGATTCTTATGTTGATACGAATGTTAAAGGGACATTAAACGTGCTGCAAGCTGCTCGGGATTTTGATTTAGAACGCGTAATCGTTACCTCTACTTCTGAAGTTTATGGTACTGCTCAATATATTCCAATTGATGAGAAACACCCTAGACAACCGCAATCGCCTTACTCGGCTTCCAAAATCGGAGCAGACTGTATGGCTGAATCCTTTTATCGTTCCTTCGATATGCCGGTAACGATTGTTCGTCCTTTCAATACCTTTGGTCCTAGGCAATCAGCTAGAGCGATTATTCCTACGATTATTACGCAGTTGGCGAATGGTTTTGAAGAAATCAAACTTGGAGACTTAACTCCTACCCGAGATTTTTTATATGTAAAGGATACCGCGAAGGGTTTTATTGAAATCGCAAAATCAAAGGGACTTATCGGACAAGACTGTAACATTGCTACGAATTCAGAGATTTCTATGCAAAAATTGGCAGATACGCTTGTAGAGTTGATTAATCCAAAAGCCAAAATAGTACAAGATCCTGATCGCATTCGTCCAGGGAAGTCTGAAGTTTTTAGACTATATGGGGACAATGCTAAAATTATGGAGCATACGGATTGGAAACCAAGCTATACATTCAAAGAAGCATTGCAGGAAACCATTGATTGGTTCACCAATAAAGAAAATTTGAAACATTATAAAGCAGGCATTTACAATGTATAAGGAAATTGTTCGGTTTATACGGGAGGCACACAAAACGCCTGAAGCCTTTCTACCCTTGCATGAACCTCGTTTTGTAGGTAATGAGCGCAAATACGTGATGGATGCTATTGATTCCACTTTTGTATCTTCTGTAGGAGCTTACGTAGATCGATTTGAGGAAATGATGGCAAAAGCTGTGGGAGCTAAGTATGCTGTGGCACTTGTCAACGGTACTAATGCGCTACATATTTGCCAGATACTTGCAGGGGTAAAACCTGGGGACGAGGTTATTACACAACCGCTGACGTTTATTGCTACAGCGAATGCGATAAGTTACCAAGGAGCCATTCCTCATTTTGTAGATGTAGAAGAAGACAGTATGGGCTTGTCGCCCAGCGCCTTGCGTAAGCGGTTAGAATTGATTGCAAAAGTAGAGGATGGAAAATGCATAAACAAAATGACTGGTCGTCGAATTGCGGCCTGTATTCCCATGCACACGTTCGGTTTAGTCGCACGGATAGAGGAGATTGTGGAGGTTTGCAATGAATTCCACATTCCTGTGATAGAAGATGCTGCCGAATCCTTGGGGAGCTATTCTGGTGAGAAACACACGGGGACGATTGGGTTGCTAGGTACATTTAGTTTTAATGGTAATAAAACAGTTACCTGTGGTGGCGGTGGCGCTATTGTGACGAATGACGAAGCATTGGCTAAACGAGCGAAGCACTTAACGACCCAAGCCAAGATTCCTCACCGTTGGGAATACGCGCACGATGCTATCGGTTTCAACTACCGAATGCCTAATCTCAATGCCGCAATGGCTTGCGCACAATTAGAAATGCTGGATCAGTTTGTGGAAAATAAACGTACACTGGCCAAGGAATACCAAGCATTTTTTAAAGACTTGAATAAAGTAACCTGTATTTCAGAACGTCCAGGAACTACTTCTAACTATTGGTTGAACGCTCTACGTTTCACCAACAAAAAAGAGCGTGATGAGTTCCTACTTTATACCAATGATCATGGCGTAATGACCCGCCCGATCTGGAAGTTAATGAATGACTTAGAAATGTTTAAAGACTGTCCAAAAGGAGAGCTGGTCAATGCCCGAAAATTGGACAATACGATTGTTAATATTCCAAGTAGTGTTCGCATATGAGTAGGAAAACTTTGATAATAGCAGAGGCAGGAGTCAATCACAACGGCAGCTTAGAACTCGCTAAACAACTAATTGATGTAGCGGTAGAGGCTGGTGTTGACTATGTTAAATTCCAGACCTTTAAAGCAGAAAAAGTAATAAGTGGAGCTGCAAAGAAGGCAGCCTATCAGGTAGAGAATACTGGAGATGCTAGTGAGAGTCAGCTCGAAATGGTTAAAAAATTAGAGTTGGACGAAGAGGCGCATATCGTTTTAATTGATTATTGTCGTCAAAAAAACATCAAATTCCTCTCGACAGCCTTTGATTTAGATAGCGTTGATTTATTGGTGAAGTTGGGGATTGATTTGTTCAAAGTGCCATCTGGAGAAATTACAAATCTTCCATATCTCCGTAAAATAGGTGGTATAGGCAAGCCTGTTATTCTTTCTACAGGAATGGCAAATTTGGGTGAGGTAGAATCAGCATTGAATATTCTAATAAAAGCAGGAACTCCTAGGTCAAACATTACAATTTTGCATTGTAATACCGAATACCCAACGCCGATGGAAGATGTGAACCTAAAGGCAATGAATACGATAGCTGATGCCTTGAAAGTGAAAGTTGGATATTCTGATCATACACTCGGTATCGAAATACCTACAGCCGCAGTAGCACTAGGAGCAGTTTGTATTGAAAAGCATTTTACGCTTGATCGAAATATGGAAGGCCCCGATCATCGTGCGTCTTTAGAGCCGCAGCAACTAGTGGACATGGTAAAAGCTATTCGTAATATCGAAAAAGCTTTGGGAGACGGGATTAAGCAAGCTTCTGCTTCTGAACGGAAGAATATTCCTATTGCTCGGAAAAGTATTCATGTCGCTAGGATTTTGTCCAAAGGTGATATTATCAAGGAGGAAGATCTTATAATGAAACGACCAGGAGATGGAATATCTCCAATGGAAATTGATAAAATACTTGATAAAGTAACGACAAGGGTACTATCTATTGATGACAAATTGTCTCCAAA
>JAHDHB010000058.1:14775-17222 GCA_020631545.1 Saprospiraceae bacterium
ATTTTTCTTAGTGAGAGTAGCTATTCTAACAAGTTCGAGAGCTGATTATGGTATATACTTACCTTTATTGAGAAAATTGGTAGCAGAGGATTTCTTTGAGATGAAAATTCTTGCATTTGGTACTCATCTCTCACATTTTCATGGTTATACTATAGATAAGATAAAAGCTGACGGTTTTGATGTCGAAGAAGGATTAGAGACACTTGTTCTTGGAGATAGTGAAGAAGCTGTTTCAACGGCTATTGGTCTTAGTACGCTAAAATTTTCGGCGATATGGTCGAAAATGAAGGATAACCTAGATTTGATCATTGCCTTGGGAGATCGATATGAAATGTTTGCTGCTGTTAGTGCTAGCGTACCCTTTAATATTCCTGTTGCGCATATTCATGGAGGAGAAACTACGCTAGGCGCTATAGATAATAAATTTAGACATGCCATTACATTGATGTCTAATCTTCATTTTACCTCTACAAAAGCCTACGCAGAAAAGGTAGAATCAATGGTAGGGGATTCACAGGGTATCCATTGTGTAGGTGCATTGAGCTTAGATAATTTGAGGGACATCAATTTATTGACGAAGGTTGAATTTTTTGAAAAGTTCAAAATTGACTTAACTCTCTCAAGTATCCTGATTACAGTACATCCTGAGACCGTATCCGCCGAAAAAAATATAGCACATCTTGTTGTATTGTCTAAGGTTTTTGACTATTTGACCAAGGATTTCCAATTAATAATTACGATGCCCAATGCGGATACTTTGGGAACGGTTATTCGGAATAGATTTGCTGAACTTGCTAGCAAAAATCAAAGGATCCTTTGTGTAGAAAATTTTGGAACCTTGGGATATTTCTCCTGTATGAAACATTGTTCTTTCCTACTTGGGAATACTTCAAGTGGAATAATTGAGGCGGCCTCGTTCGGAAAATATGTGGTTAACCTTGGGAATCGACAAAAAGGGAGAAAAAGTGGTGAAAATGTTTTTAACGTACCTATAGTAGAGAAAAAAATCCTTGAAACTGTTAGACGATTGGCGAAACTTGGAGATTATCAAGGAGAAAACATCTATCAACCGAGCTCTTCTGCTGCTTCAGAGATTATTAGAATACTCAAAAAGGTAAAGTTCTGAAACCCATTGCACTCATAGGATATTCTGGTCATGCTTATGTGATTTGCGATATTATTAGGAGCATTGGACGGCAAATACTTGGCTACTGCGAAAAGGAGGAAAAGGAGGAAAATCCTTACGCTTTGCCTTTTTTAGGTAGTGAACGAATAGAGAAGACTATCTATAAGCTTAAGACATCAGATTACTTTATCGCCTTAGGCGCGAATTCAATAAGGAAAAAAATCATAGCAAACCTTGAGATGGAACTAGGTTTTTCTCCTACTACCCTTATACATAAAAATGCTGTTATTTCTCCTACATCGAGAATAGCTTGTGGAACTATGGTTGGTGGAGGGTGTCAGGTTAATGCTTGTGCAAAGATAGGGAAAGGAACCATTATTAATACAGGTGCTGTCATTGAGCATGAGTGTTTAGTCGGCGACTTTGTTCATGTTGCACCAAGAGCAGTTTTATGCGGAAATGTGTCAGTAGGAGAGGGAAGTTTTATTGGAGCTAATGCTGTTCTCAAACAGGGAATTAAGATCGGAAAAAACGTGATAATTGGTGCAGGTACCGTTGTCATAAGAGATATTCCTGATGACGGTAAAGTTGTCGGGAATCCACAGCGATTTATCAAATCATGAAGAACTACGAAAAACATCTTATTACAGAAGACTTAACGGTCAGGCAAGTTTTAGCTAGACTAGATAAGCTAGCGTCCGACGCTATATTATTTTTAATAAATGACAAGAAGCAGCTCGTTGGTGCGTTGACTGATGGTGATATACGGCGGGGTTTAATAAAAGGATTGGGATTAGATAATAGCATTAGGGATTTTATCCAACCGAATCCTAAGTGCTTTCGAAGGAATGATTTTTCTCTTGATCAAATGGAGGAATGGAGGGCAATGAATTTTAGAATAATTCCAGTTCTTGATGAAAATCAAGAAGTGGTAGATATTGTTAATTTTCGAATTCAACGTTCCTATCTGCCTATAGATGCCGTTATCATGGCTGGAGGCAAGGGAACTCGTTTGCGGCCTCTTACCTTAGATACTCCTAAACCATTATTAGAGATTGGGGATAAGCCTATCATTGAGTACAATATTGATCGGTTAAACCTATTTGGTATAAATAACCTTACTATTTCTATCAAATATTTAGGTCAACAACTCGTTGATCGTTTTGCAGATGGCGAAGATAAAGAAATGCATATTTCTTATGTTCGGGAAGATGAGCCTCTAGGTACAATAGGTGCAGTAGGGATGATTGAATCTTTTTACAATGATTATATCCTTGTCATGAATTCGGATTTGTTGACGAATATTGATTATGAAGCTCTC
>JAHDHB010000058.1:17232-18729 GCA_020631545.1 Saprospiraceae bacterium
AGCGACAACACCTTATGAAGTTCAAATTCCCTATGGCGTTGTAGAAACAAAAGATGAGGTCATTGTTGCCTTAAAAGAAAAACCGACGTATACGTATTATTCTAACGCAGGAATATATATATTTAAGCGTGAATTTTTAGAACTTATACCCAAGGGCAAGCATTTTAACGCGACAGATTTGATTGATGCTTTGATGAAAAGAGGGAAAAAGGTATTACACTATCCTATCTTGGGGTACTGGTTGGATATAGGTAAGCCCCATGACTTTGAGAAGGCGCAACGAGATATAAAACACATTAAATTCTAGCAAATGATCGTTAATAATAAACCTTATTTGATTGCAGAGACGGCTTTTCATCATGAAGGGGATAAAAACTTTTTATTGGAGCTCATAGAACATGCTGCTGAAGGAAATGCGGATGCTGTAAAGTTCCATATGTTGTTGGATTTAGACGACTATATGGCAGCGGATCACGATGCCTTAGAAGTTCTTCGTCCTTGGTGTTTTGGGAAGAAGGATTGGGACGAGATTACGAAAAAAGCTAATAATAAAGGCTTAGATGTCATTGTTCTTTGTAATGATGCTGCTAGTGTAGATTGGGCTATAGAAACCAAGCAATCGATCAAAGCTATTGAGCTTCATGCTACTGGATTAAATGATTACTTTTTGCTTGAAAAAGCTTGTAAGTTCAATGGAACAGTCATTTTAGGAGTAGGTGGTTCAACTTTGGATGAAATTCACTATGCTATCGATTTTCTAAGAGAGGGAAACCAAAAAGACATCTTCTTAATGTATGGCTTTCAAAGTTATCCAACGGACTATAAGGACATTAACTTGTCGAAAATGTGCTTGCTACAAGACCTTTTCAAGTTGCCGATGGGATATGCCGATCATACCGACCCTAATGATCCAGATAATGAAGTAATTAGTGTCTCAGCCGCAGCAATGGGGTTTAATGTGTTGGAAAAACACTTTACTCATCATTTTGGAAAAAAGAGAATAGATGCACAAGCAGCAGTAAGTTTAGAGCAGTTTAAACGGATTAAGGAATTGTTGAATAAGGTATTCCTTGCTTTTGGCAATAATTCACTAGACATGTCAAATGCTGAGAAAAAATATGGGAATACTGGGCCTATGAAAAAAGCTATTGTAGCAAGAGAGAACATCAAGGCAGGAACGACGATAAGCTTAGAACATGTGGCGTTTAAACGAACAAACGCAAGCAGTTACCTCAAACAAAATCAGTTAAGTGCTCTCTTAGGGCTAAAAGCTAGTAAACCTATTCAGAAAGATACGTTTATTGATTTTTCTAATGTGGAGTTCACTTTTCAGAAAAACGACATTTCTCAATTTCATAATACATCAAAATGAAAATAGGTTTCTTAATCACGGGGCGGATGAAGTCAACACGATTACCCAAAAAATTGACTTTAGAAATATTTGATAGAGAAATTATTGCTTTAATGATTGATCGATTGAAGTGTGCTAAGGATGTC
>JAHDHB010000059.1:0-6314 GCA_020631545.1 Saprospiraceae bacterium
CGTGTAGTGGACTTACACCACCTAGTTTATAATCATGCTGGGCACACAACAAAAACGCATTCTACTAAAAAGTAAAATGCGTTTGAAATATTTTAAATGAGCCTTGTTTGAATATTATTCGACTTCAAGGCTTTTTTGAACAATATCTTGATAAGTACGAACTTTTAAAGAGTAGCTACCTCTCTCTAAAGTAGCCAAATCTAATTCGTAGATAGAATTTTTGGGAACTTCCATCAATTCTTCTGATAAAACAACTTCTCCCGTTTCATTTAAGATAGCTAAATCAGTAGCGTAACCACCCAACAATTCTAGGTCAATATATAACCGGTCTTCGGCAGTATAAAATGTCCAATTATCTTCAGAAGAGGAAACAATTAAGGTAGAAATATTGGCTTGCTCATTATTCAACGCTGTATTGGTTTGTGACCACCCTACTAGAGAGAATAACATTAGAATAGAAAGAAAAAGTGTTTTAGGCTCCATCAGCTTGAACAGGTTTTTTATGATTAGAAGCTCCCGCAAGATATGTAAATTAATCTGCAAATTCAATACGACGTGACATTTTATTCTTGGTTAAAGCTAGTCCTAAGAATAAAAATTTCGGTTTTACCGTTGTAAACCTTTTAATTAGGATACATTCAGTCTAACAAATAGCTATTTTTCAGAAAAGTTAACCTTTTGTTAAAAAGAATTAATTGCCAAAAAGCATTAAAGAAAAAGAGGTTTAGTATTAACTTTGTGACGTTAAGTATTGGGTTTAAAATTAGTTTTTTTTACCAATGCAATGTGGATTAACCCATTGCCATTTATTATCTAATCCGTATCTCTCTACCATAAGGATATAGGGTAAGAAGAAGAAAACACTGATTTCTCAAAAAAACAATCCAACGCTATGGCAAATTAATTTTCTACCCAATCTTCTGCTTCTTGCTAACTTTGACTAGTATTTTTTATAGACGCACCTTACTTCGTCTATCTAAATATTGGCTAAATGTTCCTTATCCCAGACAGCTACACTACACCTAATTTCAAGATTTGCCTATGAAAAACCCATGGAGCAAGTTCCTACTAGGAATTTGTATACTTTTGTATTGCCCGAATATTCTATGGGGACAATGTCCTCAACAACCAACAGCTTTCCCTACCTCCCAACCTGTCAATTGTCAAGGAGCCCAAGCCGATCTTAATGCTGTACCTTATTTTGATATTTGTCAGACGATTTGCATTGACAATACAGGTGCAGGAGCCAGTGGACAGATTGCCGATCTTTCTTGTGCTGCTGGAGGAACTGACGCAAACGACATGTTTGCCTATATTGAAAACTTATACAACGTTCTACCCAATTACGATGGTTCTATTGTTTTTCGTTGGGTAGATTGGCCGAACAAGGACACAGGGGCGTTCCCTCCATCATTTTCGGTTCATGCTGAAATTGATGCTAATTTAGCTGGTAGTGGTATTGGTGTTGCTTCCATCAACTGTTCTGATGGTTTTATCTTTGAAAATGCCATTTGCTTGCCCCCAGAAACGGAAGGCGGTCAATTTTATGCTGTTGCAGGAACATTTCCCACCATTGCCGAAATGGATCCTGTTGTAGATGCAGAAGCAGGGATTAATCTTGACGTAAATGATATTGCTTATTGGGTACAAATGGTGACTAGTGATGGTGGAGAAGGACAGATTTGCTTTGAGCTATCTCGCTACAAATCAGGATATGTTTGTGGAGATGCGACTAGCATAAACCTTTCAGGAAGTAGCTCTACAGTTACAGGTTCTGCCTCTGATTGCTTGTGCGAATCTGCTGTAAATGGTGGTATCGCCAATTCTGTCAATAATTTGCCAACGCCTTGTGGAGTAGAAGAGCCTGCTTCTGCTTGGTATCAAATTGAAGCTCCTTTTGATTGTAATATTATCAGTGCTGACTTAACCGCTTGGGGAGGTACCGATGACTATAACATCGCTATTCTTAGTGGTGTTGATTGTCCAGGGGAGAATAGTACAAACCCTATAACAGGAGCTCCAGTCTTTACGCCTGGTTCACAATTACAACCAGGATATGTCGTAGAAGCCTCTGAATGTGGCACAGCAGCCGTTACCGCATTGGCTATGCCAGTAGGTACTTATTGGGTCTATGTTTCAGGAAAATCTGAACGCCCTACCTTTACCCTCAATGTAACTGTAAATGATGGATCTCCCGTTGCAGGCATGGCGGATTCACCTGATAATGGGGGCAGCTTCTGTTCTGGTGATTCTTTTACCGCAAATACGACCGGTTTTGATTTACCCAATAGCGCTACTGGACAAGGAATTCTCTGGTATGGTAGTGAAAACGTCAGCTTTAACCCATATAATGGTGAAGGTGTTTTCCTTGGTACTGGTACGACGAATGTAGCACTTACATTGCCTTCAAATACAGGTTGTACTCCAGTATTATACAATATTAAAGGTATTGTATCGGATGATTCAGCAACACCTTCCGCTACCTGTGAAAGTATAACAACACTATTAAGTGCCACAGTTTACCCAGAATTGGGAACGCCTAGTGTTTTAAACAATCAATGTTTGATTTCCGTAGCTGGTCGATGTCCTAACTTTACGGTAAATGGAACGGTAGGAACAGGTACACAAACAGGAACTGCCGCAGACGATGGCCAATCCTTTGATTTTGTTGTTTCTAATGGTTTAGCCTCTTGCGATATTACCATTTCTGAGACAATGGTCTGTGGTAGTACTACTTGTACCCAGCCTAATGGCAGCGCAGCACTTGTTTGCGATCCTAACGACCCATTTAATTTCTATGTAGATGTTACCTTCACTGCGGGTTCTGCCAATACCTATCTTATTTCTTCTAGTGATGGAAGCTCTGTTTCTTCATCTGGAGGTACCGTAAGAATAGGTCCATTTGCCAATGGAAATACAATTGATGTTACCTTAGATAATACAGAAGATCCTTCTTGTAATTTACCTTTGGGCTCTTTCAGTGACAACTGTAATCCAGTTACTTGTCCAAATCTGACTTCGGTTACGACTTCGGTTTCTGGAGGCACTTGTGATGGCGATTTGGTTACACTTTCAGCTATGGTTGACCAAGGTTCCTTAGACATTGACTATGAAATTCAATGGTATGTCAATGGTGATCCTATTTTAGGGGCAAATACAATGAATTACAACTACAATACCGAAGTATCTCAAGGTTGTTCACCAGAAATACAAGCCTTCTCAGCAGAAATCACTTGCTTGGTATCTTCTGCGGTGCCTTCTAGCATGCCGATGATGAATGCTCCAAATACCTTAACCGTTTATCCAATTCCTGTTTTAGGGATAGATTTTTTCCCAGATCCAGCAGGCTGTGTCGTCGCTCCAGTTGATAACTGCGGAGGCTTGGTTGTCAATTACAGTCCAACTACAAACCCTGTACCTGGCGATCCATCAGTAACCGTAAATTACACCGTTTCTGTACCAAATGCACCTGCGGGATGTGCGGCTACTGGGAGCTATATTGTACAATGTTCTTCTTGTGGAAGTGATGCAGGATACAGCGTTCAAGCTGTCGACAATGTAGTTTGTGATGGTGAAACATTCTCTGTTTCTACAGGAAGTGCGACACTTGGAGATGGTTATGCCTTAGGCTATGCCGTATCCACAACAGACCCTTATAGCAACTTAGAACTCGCTGTATCTGATGCTATTACGACAGGAGACATCGTAGGTCCCTTAAGCACTACAGCTTCACCTTCTTATACCAATGGTGTAGATTATTCAGCAGGTTCTTACTATTTCACGCCTTTTGTAAGCTTAGACATTGATAATACAACGACACTTTTCACACAATCAGGTACGCTGAATGCTTCTTTTGGTGGTAGCACAGCATCTGTTACCCTTACCATTCCTTCTTTTGTATATTGTATGGGGGTTACAAATTTTGATTTAAGTTTTACAGCAAATCAATCTTCTGGTATTGGCAATCCGATTGATGATGTCAATGGAATTTTGGATTATAATGGGGGAACGACTTCTGACATCAACTTGAGTGAATCCGCCTACACCTTAGATCCTAGTGGAGGTACAGTCACCTTGATTGCTTCTAGTACTTTTGGGGCTAATATTGACTATACCTTAACCGTAAATTATACAGGTTCTTATCCATTTCCTACTATTTGTCCTTCTTGTAATGATGTTGGAAATGCTTCTTACTACGAATTATTGCCAGCGATCACTTTAGCATTACCTGCTCAGCCTCAAACTTGTGAAGGTTTAGATTTTGATTTAACGGTCATGAATCCGACAGCAAATATTGATGGAAATATATTTTGGTACGACGGTGATCCTGATGCCGGCGGAGGATTAGTGGCTGACCCGACAAGCGTAAATCCGACAAATGGGCAAGTCTATTGGGCATTATTCCGTGCTGATGACGATTTGTTCTGTACTGCCAAAATTGATGTAGAGATATTAACGATTCCCCTAGTAAATCTAAATCCAATTCCATCTCAACCCGCTTTATGTCAAGGAGATTTGGTTGATTTAACGTTATTAGAACCAAGCATTACTACTCAAAGTGGTGTATTCACTTGGTATAGAGGAGATCCTGACACCGATCCTTTTGCAGTAACCTTAACTCCTTCGGCAGCGGCTAACCAAGCACCAGGCAATGGAACGACTTACTACGTTATTTTTCAACCTTCCATTGGATGTCCTAATAAGGAAAGCATTACTTATACCGTTAATGATTCACCACAGTTAAATGCTGTTCCTGCACAAGTAGGATGTAGTGGAGATGTCTTTGATTTAACCATTTTCGAAGCAGATATCCAAGGAACTTTAACAGGAACATTTGCGTGGTATGACGCAGATCCTGCCATGGGAGGAAATTTGGTTAATACTCCTAATAGTGTGATGCCAAATGATGGTGCTATTTATGTTGCGGTTTTCACAGATGCGGTTACAGGATGTTCCAATCAAATAGGAGTAGGCTTTAACTTCTATCCCGAGCCTGCATTGAATCAGCCTGCCACACAAATGATTTGTGATGGAACTATGGTTGATCTTACCGCTTTAGAAGGTGATATTATCTTAACCGCAGGTGTATTTACTTGGTATGATGCGGATCCTGCTAGTGGTGGACAAGTCATTTCTACACCAACAGCAATAACGCCTACAGACGGCGATGTTTATTACACTGAATTTGTAGATGCTTTAACGGGATGTTCTAATACGACTAGCGTTATGTATGCTGTAGGTACAATTCCTACGCTAAACCCCGTTACGCCCACTTCTTTATGTGAAGGTGATATGGCTGATTTAACGGCAAACGAGAATGCACTTACTACAGAAAATGGGACATTTACATGGTATGATGCAGATCCTAATGCTGGCGGACAACCCGTTGCTAATCCGACAATGATAATGCCTAATGATGGAGATACTTTCTTCGTCGTATTTGATAATGGCCAATGCCCAACAATGACAAGCATAAGCTATGCTGTAAATACGAGCACTACGCTAAATACTTTGGCAGATGCCTCTTTCAATGATGGCGATCTAGTCGATTTGACAATCTACAATACAGATTTCACCAATGAAGCAGGTTCTTTTGATTGGTATTTAGGTGAGCCTAATAATGGTGGAACTATGATTACAGATCCTAGTAGTGTGACTATTGACATGGCCAATCAATACTGTGTCTTATTTACAAACTCTAACAATTGTATTTCAACGGGTTGCATCAACTTGCTGGTTCCTACAAACGAATGGTTAATTGATGGCCAACTGAGTGTATATCCCAATCCGACCTCAGGAAATTTCCAAGTAGAATTTGCTTCGATTAAATCCGTGACGGTACAGATTTCTGTACTGAATATTCTAGGAGAAGAAATCATTCGCTTAGAAAAAGAAACGATAGCTAACGCTTATCAAAAATCAATCAATCTCGAACAATACCCATCAGGCGTTTACCTAGTAAATGTAAAAGCTGACGGGCAAAGCTTTGTGCAAAAGATTGTAAAAGAATAAGTTTTCGCGATAACGTAAAGGTTATCCGCTAGTTTTTTCTTCAGATTTATTAATTAAAAAAGGGTTGCTCGATGAATTGAGCAACCCTTTTTTATATTTTTTCAACTGGAATGAACTTTTAATGCCTTAAAAATTCAAATATAAACCCTAGTATTTTAATTATTAACTATCTGCCTCCATTTTACGCTGCACATTCTTTACAACATCCATTGAAATATTGAGCGCATCAGAAATTTGCTCAGGTGTGAGCCCTAATAGAAGGAACTTCTTAGTTGATTGAAGTAAGTTCGCTTCTGCTTTTA
>JAHDHB010000059.1:6414-18715 GCA_020631545.1 Saprospiraceae bacterium
TCAAGCTTTTGCCTTTCCATTTCTAGCTTTTGTTCCAGTTTTTGCTCTAGCTTTTGTTCCAGCTTTTGCTCTAGCTTTTTTTCTAGCTTTTTTTCCAGCTTTTGTTTTTCCATTTCCAGTTTTTCGGTAAATGTAATCCCAAAACTTAATTTGTGGAATAAATCTGATAGAAAAGGATCCTGAGAAAGTTGTGTTGTATTGTCCATACCTAAATGATTATTAAGCAACTCCGTTTTAAATTTTTGCTCTAAGTCTTTGGGAAGTAAAAGCATATAATCAATAAAGCTCAATAAGTAAACGATTTTATTTCGTGAATAATTCCGTTCTAAAGCCAATTTAAACATTTTTCGTTTAAATTCAAATCGCAAGTTGCTATTTCCTTTAGATTTGTTGATATACTTGCAAGCTAGAACAGCTAAAGCGAATGGATTAGTTGAGTTGAGCAGTTCTTCTTCCTTGACTTCTCTTATCCTATAAGTACCAAACTCATAGCTAGCTTTTGCATAAGGCTTATCGTACTTAAATTGCTTGTATTTTTTGGGAATTTCGCTCCCTGTATAAATTGCAATCGCAGCAATATTTTCATGTCCCTTATCAAATAAACGATAAAAATAGCGGAACATTCGCTTAGCAAATGTAGTTTCAAATGTAGACTGTACCTCAATGTGGATGACAAGCCAGTAGTCTTCTCCTCCAATCAATTTGACTTTTACCAGTTTATCCTTGATTACTTTTCCTGATTTTGAAGAACCAGCAATAATTTTATGGAATTCCTTATCTAGAAATTCCGGTTTATGATTTTTGTCAATCAAAGGGTAAATCTCGGGTAGGAAAAAGGCGAAAAAATCATCTGATAAATTTTCGATGATTAGTTTCCAATGCCTATCATGATTAATGATTAGTTGTTCGTTTTCTTCCAAAAGTATTTTTTTTGATAAAAAAAGTATTGAATTCAATCCTTTTAAAAATCTTACCTAGTCTCTAAAAACAAAACCTCTAGCCCCTCAATTTCCTTAGCAGAATTCAAAAAAGTTTCTACTTCTCCTTGTCTTACCCGGATTGTAAGCATAGGCGTATGACCAAAATCTTGTTTAATCACATCTAATTTGTTCTTTTTGGTCCAATTCATCACGTCGCTCATTACAGCATAGCTAAAATCTAATTGATAAAAGTTATCAACCGTTCGCTCCTCCATTTCTGCATTGTCGAAAGCATCTATAGTCGCTTTCTTATAAGCATTAATAAGCCCTGGTACACCTAATTTTGTTCCTCCAAAATAACGAACCACCACCACCATCACATTCGATAATCCATGACTATCAATCTGCCCTAAAATCGGACGCCCTGCTGTTCCAGAAGGTTCTCCATCATCAAAAGCTCGATACTGCGTTTTATCCAAACCAAAGCGAAAGGCAAAACAGTGATGCCCTGCCTTAGGATGCAGCTTTTTCACCTCTTCCAACTGCGTTTTTGCTTCCTCTTTATTGTAAGAACGATAAGCATAAGCAAAAAACTTACTCCCCCGATCTCTAAAATCTCCTGTAGAAGGTGCTACTAAGGTCTTATAAGTATCATCCATTTAAAAACATTGAATCTATAAATGTTATTATATTTGGTAATCGCTAGTAAATCAAGCAATTTTCGATAGCAAATCTTAGGTTAACCGAAACGATTTTTAAGTACAAGCAACTTATCCTCTCCAATAGTCTCCTCCTCAAAAACTTGACCACTTACTCTTGGCGCAGCAATCCCATCACCAAGTACAACATCAGCAGTAAAAATTCGTGCTTCATCCCACAATCCACTAGCAATAATACTTTCAAGGAGTTTCGCTCCTCCTTCTACTAGCACAGAAAGAATTTTATTATTATAAAGATAAGTCATCATTTCTGACAAAATGGATTGGCTAAAATCTAGGGGTACATATTTAGGTGGAAAATTGCCCTTGACTGTATGGGTAGAAGTCACTAATTTATTTTTATCATAAAAAACAATGGTAGGGACATTGCCATTCAAGACTTTAAGTTTTTTCCCCAAACGCAAAGAACGGTCAATAACTAATCGGGTAGGGGAGTCCCCCGACCATTCTCTAGTCGTCAAGGAAGGATCATCAACCTCAGCAGTTGTTGTCCCTACAAGAATAGCGGCATCTTCACTACGCCATTTATGCACCAATCGTTTAGCCATTTTACCTGTAAGCCAAACTTGTTCACCCACTTTCCCTAGAAAACCATCTTTAGATTGAGCGAATTTCAAAATTATATAAGGCCGTTTTTTTTGAAAAAAGGTTTCAAATCGTTTTAAAAGTAAGCGTCCTTCCTCTTCTAGTACTCCACTAGTCACTTCTACGTCATGCGCTTTCAGTTTTTCAATACTTTTCCCTGCTACTAAAGGATTTACATCTTTGCACGAAATAAAAACCCTAGGGATTTTATGTTTCAAGACTAAATTTACACAAGGCGGCGTTTTTCCGAAATGATGGCAAGGTTCCAAAGAAACATAAAGACTAGAAGAGGTCAAAAGATGACGATTATGTTCAGCAATACTATTTATGGCATTTACCTCAGCATGAGGCCCACCATATTTCATATGATAGCCTTCTCCAACAATTTGATTATCATGAACGATGACACAACCTACCATAGGATTTGGTGCTACCTTACCTGCACCTAATTTAGCTAGATCAAATGCTCTACGCATGTATAAATCATGATTCATAATTCAATGTCGTTTAGTTACGAGTTGCCGTTATGGCGATTTTGAAACATATATAACGTTTTGACGTAGTAAAAATGACGAGAAAGGGCATATGAAGGAGGTCTGCGACCTTTGTAAGAGCATATAATTTTTAGATTACAATGACGCGATAACCATGCGATCTTTTCCTTGCATATCCGTTAATATTTCGACATTTTGCATGCCTTTATCGGCCATCATAAAAAGGACTTCTTCGCCATAATATTCATTGATTTCAAAGTAGAGTTTTCCCTTATCATTCAACTTTTCTAGTGCAAAATCTGTAATGGCTTCATAGAATAGTAATGGATTGGTATCATATACAAACAGCGCCAAACCAGGCTCATACTCTACCACGTTTTTAGCTAAAGAGCCTTTATTGGTGGATGGAATATAAGGAGGATTGCTAACGATAACATCAAACTCAGGCAATTTCGTCCAATTAGCTTGCTCAAGAATGCTTAGATGGTGCCAGCGCATATCCAAACCAAGTTCTTTCCCATTTTCTTTAGCCAAGGAAAGCGCCTCAGGGCTAACGTCAAGGCCATGAGCCTCTAATTTTCGGAGATGATGTTTTATCGTCAAGGGAATACAGCCTGTACCAGTACCTATATCTAGGAGACGAATTCCATTGCCCTCAAAATCTATTTTGCGTAAATCTTTAATGATTTGATGAACGAGCTCCTCCGTTTCTGGCCTTGGAATAAGCGCTCGCCTATCAGAAAGGAATTTTAACCCATAAAAATCTGCTTCTCCTAGGACATATTGAAGAGGTTCCATCTTTTCGAGCCGTTGGCCGATGTTTTTCAGGTGTTCTTCATCACTTTGAGAAAAATTGCCCTTGGCAAATCGTTCTCCCTTGAAGACATCTTCGAATACAATAGCGGTAATATTGCGGGCTTCTCGTTCATCATATCTCTTTTTTAAGAGATTAAAAAGCCACGCATAAGCTTCTTTTAGTGTCATTAAATCACCCTATTTTATTCAGAAGTTTCAACCGTTTGACGAACTGGTTCCATCAATTCTACTTTCATCAAAACAGGCTGATGATCAGAGTATTTAAAATCAGTGTCGATACCTTTTACTTCT
This sequence comes from Saprospiraceae bacterium, assembly GCA_020631545.1. Lineage (GTDB taxonomy): Bacteria > Bacteroidota > Bacteroidia > Chitinophagales > Saprospiraceae > JAHDHB01. The sequence continues at coordinate 10,240 of JAHDHB010000059.1, forward strand.
AGTATTTTTACGTTTGGCGAAACCAAATAGAAATCAATGAGTGTAGTAAATGTTTTACCACTTTCGTAAGAATCCGTTAATTTCCTATTGGTTGGTACAGAAGGATCATAAGCCCATAGCCAATCATGCGGCAAATAATCATGAGGAATATTCATTTGAGGATAATCCCTTCCTTCATCATCAGATTTTGCGAAAGTGTCGAACTTAAAATTGGGGGGACATTGATTCCAATCGCCTCCTACCACCACATAATTTCCTTTGGCATATTCTTCAAGGAGAATTACTTTCATATAAGCCATTTGGATTGGCTTTAGCGTACCATTATCATAGGCCGAGTTATGTGTATTGATAACGATAAGCTCTTTGCCCGATGCTGTTGGATAACGATGAAGAGCGAAGCAGCGATCCAATTGAAAAATACGTGTAGGCCATCCAAAATCTCCAGGAAATTGATAACGCGTTGCTTCAGTGGCTTGATATGCGGAGTATGAACCTAGCCCACTGTGTGTTTTTCCTATTACATTCCAAAATTCAAGGACAGGAATTGGTACTCTCTTCACTTTAAAGTTAGCAGCAAAGGTCGCTTGATAATCAGGCTTTAAAGCAGCAATAGCCTCAAACTCATTGGTATAATAGCTCCGTTTAGAGTTTTGGTCAACTTCTTGAAGTAAGAAAAAATCTGCATCCGTTTTTTGGATAAGATTCGAAATTCCTTTTATATAGCTTTCAACATCCTCCTTGGAAGAACGAACCATTTTGCCTCTTGAGGTAAAAAAGCCATCACTGTCATAAAAGAAATTGGCATTTTCACCAAGACCTCCATAGCCAATATTCCAATTAGCAAAAGTAACAATACTGTCCGTAATTACTTTCTTGGTCGCTTCTCCTATTTGTTCAAGGGGCGTGATTTCCTCTGGTTCATAATCCGTTAAAGTCCCGTGGATGATCGAGCCAATGACATAAATGACAAAAAGGGCAAGTAAAAAGAAAAATACGTATAGAAATAGCACAACATTCCGTTTCATAAACTATTAGTTTTTAACGGCTGTAAATTTATGAAATTAAATGATGGAAATGGGTGTCTGCGTAAAAAACCTCAAAAGAATGTTGTAAAAAACCTTATATTATTTCCCCCAAATAATCTCTTGCTTATCAAAGGGATTCAAACGAGTTCCCGCTACTTTGGCTTCTGCAACTATAAAATAATCTGATTTTACACCTCTTGTTTTCTTTGCTAAAGAGGCTAAACTTCCTCGTAGCCCCCCACGTTCTTGCATTTTATCCATTTCTGATTTAATAATTTTGAAGGGGAGAGAGAAATTAACAATTTTATCTTCATCTGGATAAACCATGAAAGAATGCTCCAAATCTGTTTCCCCCATCAAATATTCACTAGTTTGTTTTCCTTTCCTACGCCCACGCGTGTATCGTTCATAAATTTTTAAATTTATGGCTAGAATCTGTTGTGTATTCATAGTCGAAAATCGAATACTACCTGTTATTTCTCCTGACTTTAAGGTCAATTCCTCTGAGAGTTCAATTTTCATTTTGATTCCCTCAATACCCAGCCACTGTTTTACTTTTCCAAACACCATTATATAGTTTTAGTCTAAAAAATTATTTCGCCTCCTTTTCATTTACACTATCACTAAGAAACAAATTAAAGCTGAAAAGGTCAAACTAAATACGATAAACGCAAAAAATATACCGACAAAGGCACTTTTTTTTGTTGACAAGGAATGATTTATTTATATTCACGGAAATTTAAAACTTTACGCATTTCCTATGAAAAATCTACACACCTATTCGTTTCTTTATGTGTTGCTTATTCTTTTAAGCTTTTCTGCTTGTAAAGAAGATAAACTCGACCTTCAAGTAGACCCCGATCCAAGAGGAACCTTGACCGAAAGTGAGCTGGTTCGTTCTTATTCTATTTCTCAAGTTGATTCTATTATGGACACTTTTGGGGATCCTCTCATTGCCAATTTAATTCCTCAACATGGCGTTGAATTATATAAGGTAAAATACGAGACCATTGATGCAAAGGGAGAAGAATACACTGTGGCAAGTGGGCTTATGGTACGCCCAACAGGTGTGGAAGAAATTAGCGGTTTTGCTGCTTACCAGCATGGCACTATTGTTAAGCGAGAAGATGTTCCTTCTAGATTATCGCAAGAACATCAAATAGGAATCCTTCTAGCTGCTCAAGCAGGATTGGCAGTATCTATGACCGATTATTTGGGAATGGGAGATTCACCTGGCTTGCACCCTTATGTTCACGCAAAATCTGAAGCAACAGCAGGCATCGATATGCTTCGTGCTAGTCAAAAACTATTATCAACTCTAGATCAAAGCTTTGGAGATAAATTATTTATATTTGGCTATTCTCAAGGAGGTCATGCAGCTATGGCGATGCACAAGGAAGTCCAAGAAAACCATGCCGATGAATTTACGGTGACCGCATCCGCTCCAATGGCTGGCCCATACGATATTTCTGGCTACCAAGCAGAAATCTTCATGACAGACGAGCCTTATGATGCACCTTATTACTTACCTTATGTATTATTAGCTTATAATGATGTTTATGAATTATATGAATCGCCTAGCGACTTCTTAAAAGAACCTTTTGATGTTACTATTCCTGCTCTTTTTGATGGCTATAATAGTGGTGGAGCAATCAATAATGCCATGGGCACTAATATAGCTAATGAAATCATCCGTGATGATGTATTAGAGGCTTTCAAATTTAATTATGACCATCCATTCAGAGTTGCTTTAAAACAAAATGACTTGTATGACTGGAAGCCTGAGGCGCCTATGTTTATTTGCCATTGCGAAGGTGATAATCTGGTGCGTTACGAAAATGCTTTGGTCGCTTACAACAGTTTCATTGACAGAGGGAAGGTAGCTTCTGAAGATGATTTAAAATTCGCGAATAAGGGAAATTTAGACCATGGTGGTTGTGTATTACCTTGTTTACTAGATGGATTGTTGTGGTTTGATCGTTTCTTGCAGTAAAAAAATATGAACTTTCTTCGGTTCACAAAAAAAATCCCGAATTCATTTTAATGAGTTCGGGATTTTTTAGTTTGCAAGAAGCAAAACAGACATCTTACTTCATGCTTCTTGGACAATTCAATCTTCCGGTAATATTCTTTTTATGCACCGCAATTCATGTGTGTATTTATTGGTATCTAAATTTAAGATTCCTCTTTTATTGATTTTGTCGATGCGGACTTGCCCAGAGGCATGAATAATTTTTTTATCCTGCATGATAATACCTACATGAATAATTTTCCCTTTCTCATTATGAAAGTAAGCTAAATCCCCTTCTTTGGCTTTGCGAATAGATTTTACGGTTTTACCCAAAGTCGCTTGCTGATAAGCATCCCTTTTCATAGGAATACCTAATAATTTATAAACAACTTGTACAAAGCCAGAACAATCAATTCCAAAAGGAGAACGCCCTCCCCATAAATAAGGAGCATACAAGTATTTTCGAGCTATTTTTATCAATCGTTCACTACTAATTTGGGCTTCGGATGGAGTAATGACTTGCCCGCTGTAGGTAAACTTTTGCCCACCTAACTCAAAGTTCATCCCATCATAGCCTGGTAAAGAACAGCCTAGTGTAATAGGTACATAATGGTTATTTGCCATTGCACCTTGCACCAAATCTAGACAATAAGAACAATCCGTTTGAAAACGTTTAAATTCTCTAGCACCTATTATTTTTAGTTGTTTAGAACCAATCCATCCCTCATATTTATCTAAAGCACATTGAATTCTAGTCCAATTTTTTTTCTCCTCCAAAATAATAAATACTTCACCAAACAACAATTGAGAAATCATTTCACTTGCATCAGAAGCATCTAATCGAATAGGAACCATACTAAGTGGACATATTCCGTATTTCATAAAGTCGAATTAATGAGAAGGTTGAAACTATAAAAAGAGAATGGGTTTATTTAAATAGTTTTCAATGAAAACATTGCATTATTAACCCGACAATAATAGACCTGTCATTTCAAGGATATTCCCCTGAAGGAACAAAGATCTACTTAGCACTGATAACGAGCCGTTTAGGCGCTCTCGCACTCAAGCACACACACACACTTGCGGCATGGCCTATGTGCGTTGGGTTAATAACCACCATATGTCTTTGATGGTTTAGTATTTTACCATAACAGACTATTTATGAATAATCCAGGTTAACATTTTCCAAAGGTAACAAATATCTTAGAATCTCTGAATCTAATTTTCTTTTAAATGCAAGTAGGTTGGCTGAAAAGATAGATTGAATTACTTGTTCCACTACCAACCATCAAAATTAGATTAAAAATGAGCGAACTAGAAGGATTTTTGCCCTATTCTATACGATGAGGCAACCAAATGCGTTTTGAATACGTATTGAGAATAGAAACTGGTGGGTTTTTTGATGTATATTTGCAGCAAATCTCCAATAACCGTTGTAATACGCTCAAACGTATGCTTATTTTTTGTTAAAACATTGAGGCTTTTGTATTGAATTTCAGCATACAACGAATCAAGCGAACCGAAAATCTAGTAATGAAAAGGATATTGACCCTATTAATTGTATTGTTGTCCACAACTTTTATTTTTTCTCAGGACAAACATTTTTCCCAATTTTTTGCGATGCCGCTAAATCTTAATCCTGCCTTAACGGGAACCATGCCGGGAAAATATCGCGCTGTTGTTATTTACCGCAATCAATGGCAAACCGTTTTAGACAACTCTTTCAAAACTTTTGGGGGTGCCTTTGATATTCGTCTACCTATTGGCATGAAAAATATTGATGCCTTAGGAGCTGGAGTCTTATTCTATACAGATAAAGGAGGTGCTAGTGCTTTTTCTACCAATCAAATAGCCTTGTCTATGGCTTATCATAAATCCTTGGGCTTTCGCAAAAAGCAATACCTATCAAGTGGATTTATGATGGGAATATCACAACGAAATTCAAATTTTGATGATCTAACCTTTAATGATCAATTTGATGGTGAAAGTGGGTATACTTTAAGTTCTGACGAGCCTTTAGAAAGAAATAACTATACTTATGCAGACCTATCTGCTGGAGTAAACTTTTCTACACGACCAGAAAAACGAAAAGCACTTCATATTGGAGCGGCTATTTTCCATGCCAATTTTCCAAATGTTTCCTTTACACCAGATTTTGTAGAACGTCTTGATCCTCTTATTTCAGGACATGTTAGTGGTCAAACACCAATTAGTAGGAAAATAGATCTTCTTCCAAGGTTATTAGTCTACAACCAAGGGGCAAACCTAGAAGCCAATGCAGGAGCTAATTTCAAATTCCTCCTAAGTGATTTTTCTGGAGCGTCCCTTCATGTTGGTGCTTTAGCTAGAGGTGTCCGAGACATAAAAAACGGTTTTGGGTTAGACGCTGCTATTCTATTAGTTGCCTTTGAAATAGAAAGTATCCGTGTAGGTTTTAGCTATGACTCCAATGTATCTTCTTTAGTTCGTTCTAGTTCTACTTTCGGCGCTTTTGAGCTTTCGCTTTCTTACACAGGTAAAGATGAAAATGCTGGAGTTATTTGTCCTACCTTTTAAGTCAAATTTTAAATACCATACACCTTCTTCTTTAATACATTCATTGTTAAATTCAAGGTGTTCTGCAATAGCTTTTGAACACTAATTATGAATTGGCAGTCTATACTAAATTATGCTAGGTCTATCTGAAAACATGTAGGAGCCTAATCTCCGTTTTCATAGATAATTCCTCATTAACACATAAAAAATAACAGTAGTTCTACTTAGCTTTTCACAAGCGACCCCTTAATTGTGTCTTTACTTCAATATGTAATACCCCATTCTTTTCCAATAAAAAAAAAATTTAAGAACAAATATTGCACAAATCCTTAGGGTGTTAGTCCTTTTTTTTCCCACAAAATCAAGTTCACTTTTTTAGTATTAGAAAATATTTTTTTAATCAAAAATATCAACCTCTCAACAAAAGATTGCTTAAAAAAATAAATCATACAACAATGTTTTAAATACTATATAACAACAAAAAAAACATCAAATATCAAAACAACTATCCTCCTTTTATGCTTTTCCAATGAGCAACCCATCAAACATTTTATCCCTTATTAATGTTTAAATATGAACAAAGAACCGCCATTTATATAATTTATGATTTAAAATTTTTAATTTGGACTTTCTTTTTGAATCAAACCAACATTAAATGCGGAATTTTTTGCTCTTCTTCTTTATTGTTTTTGGCAGTACCGCATTTGCACAACCTGCAAATGATGACTGTGTTGATGCCATTGTACTAAACAATATCTCCAATTTTTGTTCAGCAATCGGTGAATATACTAATGTTGCTGCAACAACAAGTACGGGGCCTGGCTTAGGCACACCACCTATGACTTGTACACCTCCTTGGTCTGGGGATCAACGTGATGTGTGGTTTACGTTTACCATGCCGGTATCAGGTATTGACGATTACTTGATTGAGATTAATGGTAGTACGATGAGTATGCCTCAGGTAGCAGTATACCGTGGTTCTTGTAGTTTTTTAGCAGAGTATGCCTGTGCTGCTTCTGCTATAGGAGAAACTTCTGTTAGCCTAGAACTCTTAGATCTTGATTTTGGATTACAATATTGGATTAGAGTCAATGACTGGGACAACACAGGAGGTTCTAATGAAGGAGATTTCCAACTTTGCATAAGTGAATACATTCCACCTACAAACATGATGACAGGTACGACCACCGCTTGTCTTGGTGTGTTATATGATACTGGTGGTCCTAACGCGGATTATGCCGTTAATGAATCACTTACCTATTCTATTTGTCCATCCGATCCACATGCTTGTATCGTTTTTGACATTACATCTTATGACATTGAGCAAGGGTTTGATTTTTTACGATTTTATAATGGCCCAGATCCAAGTTTTCCATTAATTGGAGAATTAACTGGTGTTGGAGGCCCTCTTCAAATTGAAGCTAATAGTGGTTGTCTGACCATCGTTTTCACCTCTGATAATGTCATTAATGCGGGAGGCTGGGAAGCCTCTTGGCAATGTACTAGTGCTCCTTGTACACCCGATGGAAGTGGGATCAGTCCTCCTGATGTCACGGATTGTATGGGAGACTTCTTTGACAGTGGGGCAGATACAACAGGCTACCTAACTAATGAAAACTGGAATTACAGTATATGCCCCAATGTTCCCAACAGTTGTATTATTTTAACAATAGACAATTATGATCTTGAAAGTGGAGCAGATGTTCTCTCCTTTTTTGACGGCCCAGATACAAATGCCCCTAGCATAGATCAACTCACAGGAACTGGGGCTTCGGCCACTATTCTAGCGAGTAGTGGATGCCTAACGGTGGCCTTTAATTCCAATTTTCAAAATAACGGTGCAGGATGGAGTGGAAGCTGGGAGTGTACTACTGATGCTTGTCCCGCTCCTACTCCTTTGGCTGTAACTCCAGGTGCATCAGGACAAGAATTAATTGATGAAATTTCTGCTCCAGGGGTCATTGTCTTCAATATAGATACTACGGGGTGTTTGGCGGATGCGATTGGTCTTTTTTCTGTTGGTGGTTTTTCGGAAATCGGGATTCAGAGTGGTATTGTTTTAGCCAATGGCCTCGCTTCTAATGCCTCAGGGCCTAATAATAATACAGGGCCTGGTGGATCAGGTTTTGGTGCGCCCGGAGATCCTAGTTTAGATCTATTAGTACCTGGCTCGTCTACAAATGATGCTTGTGCTTTAGAATTTGATGTATATGCTGCTTCCGATAAGTTAACCTTTAATTATGTATTTGCATCAGAAGAATATCCTGAATTTGCTCCGCCTAATAATGGAATTAATGATGTTTTCGGTTTTTTCATCTCTGGTCCAGGAATAGTAGGTGAGCAAAACATAGCCTTAATACCAAATACGACACAAGTCATTAGTATAAACAATATTAATGCCGTAACGAACACGAATTATTATGTAGATAATACTGGTGGCGTTACAACTCAATATGATGCTTTTACAACGGTTTTAACTGCCGAAGCTACGGTTGTACCTTGTGATACTTACCATCTAAAACTTGTAGTGGCTGATGTCAGCGATGACGTTTGGGACTCTGGGGTATTTATTCAAACAGGTAGCTTAACCTCTGGTGTTGCTTCTGTTGTTCCAACTTTTGATTTTAGTCCAGCTTTGGAATATACCATAGAAGGGTGTGCCGAAGGAAGTGTAACCATTGCGCTAGATGCGCCTCAAACAGATACCACAGTCATTTATCTTTCCTCTCAAGGGTCTGCGACCAATGGTGTAGATTTCAATCTACTCCCTGATTCTCTTGTCTTTTTACCTGGAGAAGTAGAGCTAGATGTTCCCTTTTCACCTGTTCTAGATGGATTGACTGAAGGCGTTGAAGAAGCCGTAATCTATTTACAGCAAATTTCTTCTTGCGGTACCTTCGTTTAC
>JAHDHB010000060.1 GCA_020631545.1 Saprospiraceae bacterium
GTAACTGGGTCAAGGTCGTCAGATTCGACAATACGCTGATATCTGACACTTGGGTTTCGCTAAGGTATAACTGCCTCAAGGACGGCAGATTCGACAATACGCTGATATCTGACACTTGGGTGGAGCGAAGGTCTAAATGCGTCAAGCACGGCAGATTCGACAATACGCTGATATCGCTTATTTTCCAACTACCTCCCCAACTTCCACAGAAAAGTACTTGCAAGTTTTCCAATCTAGCTATTCCCTTAGGTAAGGAAGACAGATTATTTCGCTCTCCTTGATTCGCACTATTCACTAATACCCATTTATCATAGTCTACCCACTCATTGCTCAACATCAGCTCTTCTAACCACACCAAGTCAAACAACACCTCCGGCAATTCCGTCAGGCCACAGTTTCCTAAATCCAGCCGTCCTGTGCGTGCTTTGCGCTCTTTTGCTATTAATTTTAAAGCTAATTCTGACATGGTGTCGTGTTTTTTTGTCGTTGATTTTTTAAGATTTTATGGCGTACAACCCTCTGCCTGTCGGCATCTCCCTCCACAGGGAGACTAGCACTCGCCTTGAGTTTTGTACTTTTTTAAAGAAGTCATCATACATCTCTTGTCTCAAAATCCATACTTCCTCTTCTTGAAAAAACAAAAGAGGCCGCACAAGCCACGAGGATTTCAGCTTGCTGAAACCGTCTCCTTTCTGTGAGGAGAGAAAGGTTGGGATAGAGTTGTTTGTCTCCTCCTCGCCTGAAGCCACCCAAAGCATTATTCCTGCAAAAATAGGAAATATGTTTTGAGATTAATGGATTCTCTCCAACTAAAACCGTCTAAAGAACTGTGAGACTTACGGGAAAGCCCTAGCGGGAAGGCGATCTGATTTTAGTCCACAGGTTAAAATCCGTGGCTACCGACAGGGAACTCCTACGGAGTTTGTGTTGCTTTATTTCTATTGCAAAATTCAAACAACATTATCCAAAAAATCTATTACCTTTATTGCCCAAACTCAAACACCTAAACACTCTTATTCTCATGAGAAACATTCTATTTTTTCTCCTCTTTTTAGGCTTTATTAGCCCTTCTGCTATTCAAGCACAAAGCATCCTTAAAGACAGCCAGACCGCAAAGACAAACTTGCATTCCATTGAAAATCAAACCTTACCTACTTCTTTTCGCCTTTTGGAATTAGATAATAAAGCTGTTAAGAAAACGCTTTCAGCAAAACTCCAAGCAAAACGCTGCATCGACATCCCCCTACCCAACGGCACAGACGAAGCCTATATCCTAGAACCAGCCCCCATTTTGCCTGCTGACTTAGCCGCAAAGTATCCGAGCATTCAGACCTATAAAGGACATAGTCAAGACAATCCAAAACAAACCCTTCGGATAGCTTGGTCTGCACGTAGTTTTCATGCCATGGGATTTAGCGATGAAGGCACCTTTTTTATCGAAAAAGTCCTTTCAGGTAGTAAAGTGCGCTACATGAGCTACTTGGCGAAAGACGAAGTGCGTGAGCCTTTCACTTGCTCTGCCGATGCTACCGCTCTAAAATCCGCCTCCTCTGCTTTGGAAAACAAAATGTCCAGCATTGCAATAGGAACAGAATTAAGGACTTATCGTCTAGCGACTTCTTTCACTCCAGATTTGACGGATAATTATGCGACTACTGCCGAGGCGATGGATGCCTTAGTCGAATTAGTCAATGGACTCAATGTCATATTTGAGAGAGACTTATGCCTTACCTTCCAAATCGCTGCGAATAATGATTTGTTGTTTTTTACAGCAGCAAATGCGCCTACTGGAATTGGTTCCATTGGTGCGAATACGGGTATCATTAATGATGTTATTGGCGCTGAAACTTATGATATAGGAATGGTTTGCACGCCAGGTGGTGGCGGGGTTTCCTATCTAGGCATTACTTGTGGCGGCGGAAAGGCAGGAACGCAAACGCCTAAAAATGTGCTTTATGCAGCACATGAACTAGGCCATAACATGGCAGCAGGGCATACCATGAATGCTTGCCCTGGAGGAGGATTCAATAATTATGAACCGGGTAGTGGCAATACACTCATGGGCTACGCTTGGCTTTGCGGTAGCGGATACAATATGCCTGGCGGTGATATCTATCAATTTCACACCAATAGTATCCAACAAATGTACAATCATCTTTACCTAGGAGGTGGAAATTGTGCCGCTATTACGCCTACAGGAAATACGCCGCCTACTGCTACCGTTGGAACAGGTGGCTTTTATATTCCGATTCAAACCCCTTTCATCTTAACAGGCTCAGGTACAGATGTTGAAGACCCTGCCGCAATGACCTATTTGTGGGAGCAATACGACTATGGAAACGGCTCTCCTCCTTCTGCTCCGACAGGCAATGGCCCTGTTTTCCGAATATATCCTATTGATACCGTTCCTTACCGAATTTTTCCAGAACTGACGAAAGTCATTAACGGAACTTCGGATATAGGCGAAGTACTTCCTTTCTACAGCCGCGAATTTAACTTCCGCTTTACCGTCCGCGATAATTTTCCTGGTGGTGGTGGAAGTCACTATGAAAGCATACAATTTTTCGCTGATGAAAATGCTGGGCCTTTTGAAGTTAACCATCCAAATGATAATACCTCTACTTGGTCTGTAGGCCAAAGTCGCTTAGTTACTTGGGAAGTCTCAAACACCGATGTTGCTCCTGTAAATGCGCTCAATGTCAACATCTTACTGTCAACAGACGGGGGCTATACTTATCCATTTACCCTAGCGAGTAATGTCCCCAATAATGGTGTTGCGACCATCGTTGTGCCGAATACCATAGGCGTAGAAAATCGAATAAAAGTAGAAGCCGCCGACAATATTTTCTTCGACATTTCGAATGAAAATTTTGAAATCGTTGGCGCGGACACGCATGACTTTACGACTTCATTCGACACAAATATAAACCGTGTTTGTAACGAAACAAGCGTTGATTATCAAATTGATCTGTACGCTTTGGGTACGTTTACGAATAATGTAGAATTAAGTCTTAGTGGATTACCCCCTAACGCCACACTAAGTCTACCCTCATCGGTCAACCCTATTTCCTCCTCTACGTTGACAATTAGCGACTTAAACCTTGTAGCAAAAGGAAATTACATAATGACGCTAAGCCTCAATGAAGCAGGTGGAGGCGTAAGTAAAACCCAAACACTTTACTTGGTCGTAAAAGGAACAGCAGAAGGATTACCTAGCCAAGCAATGAGTTTTGACGGAAGTAATTACATCAGCATTCCTCAAGTCGGAGGGGATTATCAATTTGGAAAAGACAGCGATTTTAGCATCGATTTTTGGTTAAACACCAGCTCAACTGCTGGAGACGATGCTATCTTAGCGAATAAAAACTGGGGCAATGGTCGTAATGCTGGCTGGGTATTCGCCTTGCAAAGTGGCCGTGTTGTCTTCAATATCGGCGATGGCTCTTCAAGGACAGATATTGGCTCAGGAATAACGATAAATGATGGAGAATGGCACCATGTGGCCGCTACTGTTAGCCGTTATCAATCAGGGAAAGTACAACTTTACATTGATGGTGTTTTGAGAACGGAAAAGCTACTGACGGTAAGGGATGTTTCAAACAATTTACCCATCGGCCTAGGAGCGGATGCTAATGGAAGTTATAAATACGAAGGACTTTTGGAAGAAGTGCGCATCTGGCGCAAGGCATTGACGGAAACAGAAATCCGCGAACGAATACATCGTACCTTGAATACTTGCGAAGCAGACTTGATTTCCTGTTATCAATTTAATGAAAGCAGCGGAGATGTACTTGACCCCATTAGCTTTTATAACGGAACCGTAAACGGAGCAACAAGGATCGCTTCTACGGCGCCTATTGGCCCTGGTATGGCCAATAGCCAAGTAGAAGCAAATGGTTTACTTAACTTCACAAACACTAATTTTTCAGCGAATTATATTTCACAAGACGCCGCAAAAGTAACCACAACCCAAATCCATATCGCACCCTACGGCAATGCAGGAATTCCCGCAGGAGAAACCATTCTTGACAACCAATATTGGGTAGTAAATCGCTATGAAAGAAGCGGAGCCTTGAATATGACAACCACCTTCTCTATTAATGAAGACATTACCGCTACCGACGAAGCGCAACCCCTACAAATGCTGCTCTACCACCGTCCCTCAAATTCGGATGGCGATTGGGCATTCCTCGCCAATGGGGCTAGTGCCAATGCAAGCACCGATGAAGTTACCTTCAGCAAGGTGGAAACTACTGGTCAATTCTTAATTACGCGCTCCTCCGCACCCGTCATTTCCTTGTCTTCACTTAGTGATGAATTTTGTACAACAGCCATCGGCTCCACTTTTGAAAACATCTTGACTTACAGTGTAGAAGGCGTAAACCTAAGTGATGTAATAAGCATTACGCCTCCAGTAGGATTTGAAATTTCCTTATCGCCGACCAGCGGTTTTAGCCCCACCCCTATTGAGCTTTCTCCTAGTACAAACGCGGTGGCTCCTACCTCGATTTACCTCCAGTTTACCCCCAATACTCTTGGTGATTTTAACGGCATGATTACACATACCACCACAGGGGGAACGACTAGAGAAGTAGCTCTTAGCGGAAGTGCCGTTGCTCCTGCAAGCGATTTTTCTGATATGGCAATGCAGTTTAACGGCAATGGGGATTATGTCTCCTTGCCTGATTTGATTTGGCAGCCTACGGCCTTTACCATAGAATTTTGGTTAAAACCCTATAGTTTAAACAATTACAACCAACAGATCGGTGTAGGTTGGGGCGAATTTCTCTTCCATGCCGCCTCCAATGGCTCTTTTTATGCAGGTACAGCAACGGGAAGCTCTCGCGTTCAATCACCAGCAAGTACTTTACAGTTGAATGAATGGAGTCACTGCGCTATTACTTTTGATAACGGCTTATTAAATGTCTACCATAACGGCCATCTCCTTGGTACACAAACTAATGCAAGCTTACCAGCAGCATGGAACGGTGAGTTCAATATCGGTTCTGGAGATGGAAATACCATAGACGGCGAATTAGATGAATTTAGAATTTGGGAAGTCGCTCAAACGCAGCAACAAATCCAAGAAAACATGCACCTCACCATGGAAGTCGAGCAAGGATGTACAGAAGGTTTAATCGTTTATCATCAATTTAACAACCTGAATACAAATAGTTTATCCGACGTTTTTGGCTATGCCATGGGTACTACAAATGGCGACGTTGCTCTAGTAACTTCCTCCATTCCCGTTGGCGAAGGCTTTGCGAATATGCAAACCGAAATTAATGGCCTTGTTGATTTTACCATGACGGATTGTAGCGTTGATTTCAACACACAAAATGGGGCATCCGTTGTTTTTACAAAAATAAATAATGCACCATATGATGTCTCTTCGTTACTAGGAGGAGACATAGCGCTTGATGCACAATATTGGGTAGCACATCGTTATGGAACGGGTACTTTTGAAGGCGATTTTAGCTTTACCCTAAGTGAAAATTTGGAGGCTGCGGACGAAGCAAACCCCGAAGCACTTAGCCTATACGGTCGGAAGGCCACTTCGGATGGTAATTGGACTTGGATTGCGGCAGCAAATACGGTAAATGCAGCAATGAATCAAGTCAATTTTAACGGTCTTACTGAATTCCAACAATTTCTGGTTTCGCGCGGTACACCAACATTTAGAGTTCAAGCCGACGCGCAAGCCTTGGATATTTGCAAGCCACAAAACATCAATCTAAGCTTCTCTTTAGAAGCTATTTATGGTTATGATGGAAACAAAACCATTAGTATTTCTACCACAAACAGCATTCCTAATACAAACTTCCAACTCAGTACTTCAAGCACCAATTTATTGACACCCCAAACGGTTTTACTAGAAATCAGTAATACACAAGCGGCGGCGGATGGTGCTTATGAGGTAGAAGTCACCTTTACCGATGGAACGATAACCCAGACTAAGACTATCATTATCAATCTAGTAGAAGGAAATACAAGTCACATCGCGGGTACGGCAATGTCTTTTGACGGTAATGGTGATTATGTAGATTTGGGAAATCAGCCTTTATTGGATTTTGGTGGTACCAAACATTTCTCCATTGAAGCATGGGTAAAACCCAACTCTGCGAATGCATCAGGCTATGTTATAGGCAAGTACAACCGCTACATCGCTGGGCAGTATTTCTTCGGTTTGAACAATGGGCAAGTCGTCTTTCAACGCGAAGTGTCTCCTTATACTTTAACTGGTGTTGCTAGCTTGGAAGCCGATAAATGGTATCACATCGCAGGAACTTATGATGGCAATGAAATGAAAATCTATATCGATGGTGAGTTGGACAATTCGCAAGTAAGTACAGGCGGCGCTTCAAATAACAGCGTAGGAATATTGATTGGGAGCAGTTATTTTAATGGTTCTCCTGGCTATTTTATTGATGCAAAAATTGACGAACTTCGGGTATGGAATAGAGCAAGAACGAAACAGGAAATCAGAGAGAATCGTCATTTAGTTGTTGATGATTGCCAAGCAGATTTAATCGCTTATTTCCAATTCAATGAAGCCGGTGGAGATGCAATTGACGGCAAAAACAACCTCACGGGAAGCTTAAACGGGGATGTGACAAGAACAACAGCATCAGAATCTTGTGGAAGCGGATATAGCAATACACAAGTAGAGGCCACCGGGCCAATGGAATTCTACTTCACAGATGCGCAAGTAAATTATTCGACACAAGATCAAGCAGAAGTAGTCGCTACAAAAATCAACAATGCGCCTTATGGCACAACAGGTATAGACGCCGCAGATGTGATCTTTGATAATCAATATTGGGTCATCAATCGTTATGACCGCAACGGCGCTTTAAACATGAACATGACTTTTTCAGTGAAGGAAGACATTGCGGTAGCGGAAGAAAATACACCCTATTATTTCAATCTCTACCACCGTCTTTCCAATGATTTTGGCGATTGGAATTTGCTTGCTTATGCTTCCTCTGCAAATGCCCCGAGTGATCAACTGACGTTTTCCGATATTCCGACTTATGGCCAGTATGTAATTACAAAAAACACAACACCAAGTATTTCTTTAACTGAAAACATACAAGACTTTGGTTTATTGCTTGTTGGAACGAGTAGTATTGTTCAAAGTTATACCCTTTCCGCTAAGGGGATTGTTGATCCCGTGGAAATTCTAGCGCCCTTAGGTTTTGAAATTTCAACCGATCCGACAAGTGGTTTTACAAGTAATTTATCCTTCGCTCCTAGCAATAATCTGCTAGGCAATACCACCATTTATGTCCGATTTAATCCTAGTGCCGAACAAGATTACCTAAGTGAAATCACCCACAGCAGTACAGGCGTCACGACGAATTTGCTTACCGTCTCAGGAATGGGAAGAGAACTGGCTCGAACAGCGGGGAATGCATTAAGCTGTGGAGCAGGCGATTACCTTAGCTTGCCCCAAAATGATGAATTGAATTTTGGGGAGACGGAAGATTTCACCGTCGAGTTTTGGATTTACACCACCGCTTCCAACTCTGATCCGGCCATCATCAGCAACAAAAATTGGAATTCGGGCGGCAACGTTGGCTGGGGGCTTTTTTATCGGGGAAATGACTGGAAAGTAAACATCAACGGCAGCGGAGGAAGTCGAGTAGATGCAAACAGCAATGCACCCAACATCAATGACGGCAGATGGCATCATTTGGCTGCTGTTTTTGATAGAGATGGAATGCTTTCCTTGTACCAAGATGGATTTATGACCAATCAAGTTTCTATCGCAGGCCTGAATAATTTAAGTATTGATGCTGGCTATCCGATTAACGTATTACAAGATGGCACAGGTTCTTATGGTATTGGGCTTGAAGCAAAGGTTGATGAATTACGTATTTGGAATACGGCTCGAACGACGCAAGAAATTCGAGAGCATATGCACCTGACGCTAGAATCTCCTGAAAGCGGTTTAGTGGCCTACTATCAATTCAAAGAAGCGAATGGCGACGCGCTTGATCTCATCGGCCAGCATCATGGCAGTTTTAGAAATAGTAGTACCCGTACAGTATCCGACGTCCCCGCTGCGGCAGGAATTGCCATTACTCAAAACGTGCAAAACGCTCAGACCTATTCTTTTGATGATGGCTTAAATGATGCAAATCTTGACATTACCTTTTCAGGTACTTTACCCCTAGGAGAAGTGGTCGTTTCTTACTTGACAGGTGAAGGCCCTCATGGTACCGCCCCAACAACAGGTACAACAGATAACTACTGGATTGTCAACAACTTTGGAAGCAATAATACAGGACTTAATGCAGAAATGGTCTTCCAGCTTCCAACCAACTGGGTAGCCGATACAAGTCCGAATGCTTATGAAATTCACGAACGAAATTCAAATGCCCCAGCCCCAGAAAGCTGGATTTCCCTTGGTTCGCCTTCCTTGGTAGATGCTAATAACGATGTTTTGAGTTTTGCAGGCGTAACGGGATTTTCTCAGTTTATTCCTTCTCGCGCCTCAGTGTCCATTTCCCCTAAAGTTTTTCTACAAGGAAATTATAATGGAGGCTTGATGGATAACGCTTTACGCACAAACAACTCCATTCCGTTACTCGAACCTTATTCCGCTTTGAATTTCACTTCAACTGGTGGCGAACAAACGACTGACGATGTCCTATCTGTAGCAACGAATGATGCTGTTGTAGATTGGATTTTTATAGAATTACGCGATAAAAATGACCCAACTGCCGTGCTACACAGCCGCTCTGCACTCCTACAACGAGATGGCGATATCGTAGACATCGACGGCATTTCTCCCGTCCAATTTGGTGGTGCAGCAGCAGATGAATACTACCTCGCCATTCGCCACAGAAATCACCTCCCAATCCGAACAGCAAACCCAATAACACTAAGTAATACAAGTACTTCTATTGATTTCACCTCCACGTCTACCGCTACCTTTGGAACAAATCCCCAAGCAGATTTAGGAAACGGCATACTAGGTCTTTGGGCCGGAGACGCCACCTCGGATAATTCCATCAACGCAGCCGACCGCTCAGCGACATGGAATAATAGAAATCAAAGTGGCTACCTGACAAGTGATGTGAATTTGGATGGTTCTTGTAATGCAGCGGATCGGTCCATTACTTGGAATAATAGAAATAAGGGTGGTGGGTTGTAACGTTGGCTTCAGCCGACAGGTTGCGTTAGTAGCTTTTTATAGATCTACTATAGCGTAACCTGTCGGCTGAAGGTTAATGAAACGGCTTTGGGGGGACTCACAGCATAACGATTTCGCTTTGATTATCAAGCTGTTTTCATCATTGCTGTGTATTTGGGAGAATGACTCATACTGAGAGAAGGTTTTTTCTGAACACAAAAAAACGTCCTCATTTTCATCATTTCTGACGAGGTGAATTTCCTTAGCCCGCGGCTAGAATACCAAGAATTGGTGTTTCAACTTTTATAAGCGAACAGCACCATGTATTCTCATTGCTATCTTTTTTGTAATTTATACTAGCCAGATTGGTAATAAACTTTTCCTTAAAAGGCGCAAAGCCTGAAAAAATGCTATCTTTTAGGGCTATTCCAAGATTGGAGAAAGAAATTACGGCGTATCTAAAGGAGTATAAATTGATTGACACTGAAAATTAAGTACTATGAAAAAGAAGGACACACCGACGAACCAACTTAAACTCAATTTTGAGAAGCCCCAACCTTCCTCTCGAAATAAACCTAAAGACGAGAGCAAAACACCAAAAGCAGGGAAGGTTATTTCTATTAATTCGCGGAAGCATATCTATAAATAGATATTAGAGAGAACTTAGATCCGCTTCATTCAGAACGAGAAGCTTTTATCTATGCCGCGCCTCCTCGTAATCCACATGGTGATTACCGTCACGGAACAACATGTCGGCTAAAGCCAACGTTACAAGGAATAGTATTCTATATCCTTGCTTATCTATTATAAAGATAGTCAAAACGCTACAATATTAAGATAAAGGTCGTTTATAAATTTTTAGGGAAAAAGAATATTGTGAAAGCATACTTAGTAGGCTTTTTTTGAGTCTCATAATTTAATACCGCTTGGATATTTTAGAAAAATTAGACCTAGACCGCCACGGAACAACTTGTCGGCTAAAGCCAACGTTACTTCTCGCGTCATCACCTCTGCAAAACCCATAGCCCTTTAGAAGTTTAAACATCCTAACTTATTTTCAAAAAATATTACTTAGTTTTGTGCGTGTGTAGATTCTTTTTCTACACATACCTTACTATTTTCACACTATTTAACCGACAAACACCTCTCCATGACCTCTCCGATGAAAATTCTTCCCTTATTTCTTTTCCTTCTAACGATCAGTCTTTTTTCTTGTAAGGACGGTGCTATCCAAGCAGACATCCTCATTAAAAATGGTATGGTGTATAATGGTGTGGATACGCTGCCGCAGTCCGTATCCATTGCTATTCAGGATAATAAGATTGTTTTTGTTGGGGAAGAGAAGGAAAATACGATCAAAGCTACCAAAACACTTGATGCTAAAGGGATGATTGTTTGCCCTGGGTTTATCGATCCGCATACCCATGCAGATCGTGATTTAGTGGATCCTAAAACATCACACAATACACCTTTTTTGATGCAGGGAATTACAACCGTAATCGTTGGGAATGATGGCCAAAGTTTTTTTCCTTCAAAAAAATACATTGACCTCTATGACAAGCAGGGAATAGGAACGAATGCGGTATTGCTTGCAGGACACGGCACGATACGCAAGGAAGTCATTGGCCTGAGCGACAAGAAAGCGACACCAGAAGATCTTAGAAAAATGGAAGCGCTCCTGCAAGCAGAAATGGACGCTGGTGCTTTTGGCATATCGACCGGATTGTATTATTCCCCAGGCAGTTACTCCGATACGGATGAAGTGATTGCCTTGTCTAAAATCGCTGCAAAAAATGGTGGAATTTACGATACCCACTTGAGAGATGAGAGTAATTTTTCCATCGGCCTTATTCCTTCTGTAGAAGAAGCCATTGAGATTGGACGGCAGGCGAAAATTCCAATTCACATTTCCCATATCAAATGCTTGGGGGTAGATGTTTGGAATCAAAGTAAAGACATCATCGAATTGGTAGAAAAAAGCAGGGCAGAAGGTATTGAGGTTACGGCCAATCAATACCCTTACGATGCTTCTGCTACAGGACTAAAATCGGCGGTCGTTCCTCGTTGGGTAGAAAGTGGTGGTCGGGACTCTATGTTTTTGCGCTACGCAAAAACGGAGTTAAAAGCTCGAATATTAGACGAAACCCTTAAGAACATTACTCGTCGAGGAGGGCCAGATAAGCTCTTGATTGTCAAATCAAATGATTCGACTTTCGTCGGGAAAAATTTACTTGAGATTTCGAAAATGCTCGACCAAACACCTGCCGAAAGCGTATTTACGGTCTTAAAAGCAGGAAGTACGCGCGTCGCCTCTTTCAATATGAGCACTGCGGATATTCATAATTATATGAAGCAAAAATGGGTCGTCACTGGCTCAGATGGTAATACTGGACATCCTCGTAAGTACGGTTCCTTTCCTCGCAAATATCACAAGTACGTTTTACAAGAAAAAATCCTTGATGTCGCTACTTTTATTAATGGAAGTAGTGCCCAAACTGCGGAGATTTTTAAAATTCCCAATAGAGGGAAATTACTAGAGGGCTACTACGCAGATGTCATTGTTTTTAATCCTAAAACGTTTAAGGATAAAGCGGATTATACGGATGCTTTTCAGGATGCCGAAGGCTTAGAATATTGCATTCTCAACGGTAAACTATCTGTAGAAAATGGTATATTTACAAATCAACTTAATGGAAAAGTTTTGAAAAAATAACACTCGCCATGAATTTAACGTATAAAATATTTGCGCTTATTGCTTTCTTGTTTTTGGGTTTTGGATGTAACCAACAACTTTCTAAAAAAGTAACGGAAACGACTAAAAAGGGAGACATCGTCGAGACGATCCTAAATGACAAGAATAGCTTTTATCATATTGATTTCAAGAATTATCCGAGTACCGACAAACAACTTCCTATAGGTGTTTTTGATTCGGGTACAGGTGGTTTGACGGTTTTGAAAGCGATTGTCAATTACGACAAAAACAATAATACTAACCACGAAAAGGGTAGTGATGGCTTAATCGATTTCAACAAAGAATCTTTTATCTATCTAGGCGATCAAGCGAATATGCCATATGGCAACTATTCCAAGGAAAACAAAGTCGATTTACTTCAAGAACACATCCTAAAAGATGCTCATTTTCTGATGGGAACGAAGTATTATAGTGGCGCGAATGACAAGGAAGCGAATACGGATAAACAACCCGTGAAAGCGATTGTGGTCGCTTGCAATACGGCAACGGCTTATGGAAAAGAATATATTGAAACCTTTCTTAACAAAGCGGATACAGATGTCAAAGTGATTGGAGTTATTGACGCTGGAGTTCGTGGAGCATTAGGTGCTTTAAAGAAGGATGAGGATGCCATTATTGGGGTATTGGCGACGGTAGGAACAGTCGCTTCAAAAGGTTACCACAACACCATTTTAAAATTCAAGAAGGAGCTTCAATATACGGGCAATATCGACGTCTTTTCACAAGGAGGAATTGGCATTGCTGAAGCCGTTGACGAAGATCCTAATTATTTTGATAAAACGCTTTCAAAACCTAGAACAGACTACAAAGGCCCTAGCCTTGAAGGTGATGTGAAAATCGACAAAACCTTGTTCGATATCTACAATTTCGATTTTGTGGAGAGTAAAATGCTTTGCGATACCGAAAAAACGGATGACTGTAATACCTTACAAATCAACGATACGGAAAATTATGTCCGCTACCATCTAGTTAGTTTACTAGAGCAGATTCGGCAATCCGGCACGAAAAATAAATTGAAGTCGATCATCCTAGGTTGTACACATTATCCTTACTTGGAAAAGGAGATCCATGGCGTTCTCAAGGAGTTGTATAACTATAAAGCGAAAGATGGAACATTCCTATATCAGCCTATTATGGTCGAAAACGTACAATTAATAGATCCTGCTATAGACACTGCTAAAGAACTTTATGAGCATTTGAATGAAAAAGCACTCTTTAACCCTAGTGGAAATATCGAAAATAGCGAATTCTACATCAGTGTAGCGAATAAAGACAACGCAAACAATAAGATAGATGAGAATGGCCGTTTTCCCTATTCTTACAAATATGGAAGAAATGTTGGCGAGATTCAAGAATATGTGAAAGTCGTTCCTTTTAGCAGAAAAAACATCTCGGAGGACATTCTTGCACGCTTTAAAAATCAAATTCCTTTTGTCTACAAGTTAATGCAAAGTTTTAACCAAACTAATGAGAAGACTAAAAACTTGAGCGACAAGGATAAAATTTAGCTTTTTGGGAAAGGCACCAATAATCGAAGAACTTGGTCACGAGGTGGCCCCCAAAGCCACCCCGTGACCAAGTTCCAGCCTTAAAACAAGCATTCCGTCAAAGCAAAACGCTTCATCTCTGACTTTAAATGAGCGAAAATATTTCCTGCTTAATGTCCTTGGTCACAAGGAGATTTGAAGGAGCCACCGTGTGACGCTGCTCCTAACTTTTGTTCTTCCTTCCTTGTTTTTTTTGAGTAAGCGCACCATTGACCCTAAGCGTGAAGAATCCTTTCATGAAGTTTTTTTTATGGATAAATTCCTTGTGAAATAGAAAAAAAAGTGAAACTTTAGGTTTTTAGACTGTTTTGCTATAAACCTAAAAGCTATGAAAAACATTTATTCGACCTTTATTCTATTGATTTTCATTGGTATTTACCTCTCCATGACCAGCTATTCTTCAGGGCCAGCAACGGCTCAAGACCAAGGATATACAGGAGCGCCTAATGAATCTGGTGCCGTTTGTGGGACTTGTCATAATTCAGGAAATTTTGGGACGCCAAGCGTTTCTATCGTCCTTACAGAGGTAGGCAACGGCATGCCGATTACCGCTTATGTGCCGATGACAACCTATAATGTGCGGGTAACCGTAAGCGCTACTGCTCCTGGATATGGATTTCAGTTCGTCGCTCTCGACGGAGGGGGGAATTCTGCTGGCACCTTTTTAAACGCTGGAACAGACGTACAATTTGTAATGGTTTCCAACGGGCGTACCTATGTCGAACAGAATAACATTAGCAGCACAGGAATATTTGATTTTCAATGGACTGCCCCTGCCTCTGGCAATGTTGATTTCTATGCTGTAGGAAATGCCGTCAATCGAGCTGGCGATATTTCGGGCGATAATGGGAGTGCGGCTCCTACTCAACTTACCCTTACTGCGTTTTCACCTCCTGCTACTCCAAGCAATTATGTCTCTATCAGCAATGATCCTACCCATGTAGCCGACCCTAGCGCTATCCTTGATGTTCAATCAACTGAAAAGGGAATCTTACTGCCTCGGATGACGCAGGCTGAACGAATGGCGATAACTTCCCCTGCTCAAGGTCTCCTAGTTTATGATACAAACAACGGCTCTTTTTGGTTGTATAATAATGGCTGGCAAGAAATTATGACCTCCTCTAACTTGCAAACCGATGTTCCTTCTCCTAATAAGTTTACCGCCTTTTTACTTGAAGAACAACGGATTTTGAAGAAGAAAATTCAAATGCAAGAAGTGCAAATCGAAGATCTAGACGAACAACTCAAGGAATTGCAACAACAGGTTTTATTCTTGCTAAGGAAGGATTAGGGAAAAATATGATTTATGATGTAAGATGTATGAACCCCTCATGGCGTAAATTTCTGTTTGCTAGCAAACAATAAAAACCATATTTCTTACATCATAAATCGTATATTGAGGAAGAACGCGGCACCAGTTAAAAAAGGCCGAAAATCATTGTTTTTCAAAAGCCTTTTCTTGAAAAGTTTAGTCTCTATCACTTAAAGCTTTTTACCTTCCAATAAGCTTTTAATGTCTTCTTTTAGTCCTCCGAAACTCGGTTTTGTTGCAGGATTTTTAGCTATTTTCCCTTCTTTGTCAATCAAAATATAGTAGGGAACGCTTTGAATATCAAAGTCTATAGCGATTTCGGTTTCATAAATTCCATTGGCGAAAACATGCTGCCCAGTTAAGTTATGTTTTCGCACATAATTTTGCCAAGTAGGTTTACTTTTTTCTAATGCGACATAGATAAATTCGACTTTTGAAGGGCTGAAAGACGCTAGTAAGTCTTTGCTGTACGGCATTTCATGCAGGCAAGGATTGCACCACGAAGCCCAAAAAGCAAGGAGAACCACTTTTCCTTTATAATCGCTGAGATTTACCGCATTTCCATTAATATCCACCAGCGAAAAATCTGGTGCCATTTTCCCTGGTGTCAATTGATTTGCTTTAAGGAAGGTTTTACTTAAAATGCGTGCATACTCTTTATAGTCGGTATTCGAAATAAAGGCCTCTGCTTCTGCTAAAGTTGCACTCGATGGTTTTACTTTGAGCTTGCGATTCCATTCATTTAACTGTATATAGGCGAGGGTTTTATCTGAAAAATAAGCAGCCGCATTTTCAAAGGGGTATGTCCTGTGATCCCCTTGCTGCTTCCGTTCGTGCGTTTTATAATTCAGAAAATCTGCTACAAAGTATGTGTAATTCAAACTTTGAAGCGCCTCGTCATTGTTGATGGTGATTTCATCCAAAAAGGAATAATAACTTTGGGGCAATTCAAGGGGGTCTTCCCAATTAGCTGAATGCTCCCAGCGATATTGCAAGAGGTGATAAGCACGCCAATACTCAATATCGGCCTTCGCAAAGGCAGCAAAAGTCGGCGTAAATTTCGACGTTTTTTCATAGGATTGATATAACGATAATTGTTCATTATACAACCGATCCACCAATTCTTTAAACTCCTCGTGCCCAAGTTTGGTGAGTTGATAACGAACATTGCCCTGCATTTTGCGACCAAATTTTCGCTCCTTCTCTATCAGATAATTGTTGTGAGCCGCTCCTTGTCCTACAAAGGTGATTTTGCTATTATTGTAGCGTGCATCCATCGTCAAATGGAGGTCGTCTCCAGGAGAGAGGAATAACGTATAACTCTCCGTCGAAAAATGAAATTTACAAACTAAAGGCTCTGTAATATCAAGGTTGGCCTTAAATTCTCCCGAGGTATCAAGGATAAGACGGACTTTTACTTCCTTGAAGTTTACCAAGTCTTTATAATACGTCAATTCAGCAGAACGCGCTTGCGTATTCGTTATAGTGCCCCCTAGTTGTGTAGATTCAGCATAGATAAAACCCGCAGAAAAAAAGTTAAAAAAGAACAGAAATAAAAGAGACCTTGTTAGCATATCATCATTCTTGTTTGAGTTATTGGATATAGACACAATAATAAAGTTTTTTATTTCATTTTTTGACTTATTTTGTTTTTATCTTTCGTTTTCGTTGGCTTTTTGCTTCCAGAAAAACGGACTTATTGGGCAAGATTCTTGTTAATCTTCGCAAAAACCTATTCTTTACAAGTAAAAATCACTTCATAAACCACTGAATTTTATAATGAAATCAACCATTGTTACAAGAACAGCAAGACTAGAAGACCTAGAAGTTCTTTACGGATTTGAACAAGGAATTATAGAGGCAGAACGCCCCTTCGATCCCTGCCTAAAGTCGGGACACTTTAATTACTACGATATTAAAGCCATGATTCTAGCAGAAGACGTAGAAGTTGTCGTAGCAGTAGACGGAGAAGAACTCGTTGCTTCCGGTTATGCAAAAATTCAGCCTTCGAAACCCTATCTTATCCATGACGAGCACGCTTATGTTGGCTTTATGTTTGTCAAACCGACTCATCGAGGCCGAAGAGTCAGTCAAAAGATATTAGCGCACTTAAAAACTTGGGCTAAATCAAAAAACCTAACCGAAATGCAGCTAGATGTTTATGCGGAGAATTCTTCTGCCGTCCGTGCTTATGAAAATGCTGGTTTCAAGCCTAATTTAGTCAATATGAGAATGGAAATATAGCTTTATTTTCTTCTTTTTAACATAAGCGTTTAATAGTAGAGGGTTGAAGGTTTTACCCACCTAATTTTTTGATTTTCCTTCAAGGAATCCCGCGCCTTCACTTCTCATTGATTTTATAACTAGAATCTTATATCTTTGTAGAATGGAAGCAGCTTTAAAAAAAACACATTACACCGCAGCCGAATATCTTGAATTAGAACAAGATGCTAATTATCGTAGCGAATACTATGAAGGAGAGATTTTTGCGATGTCTGGGGGTACAAGTAAACACGATTTAATAGGGTGTAATTTAATTTATTCGCTAATGGGATCTCTGAGAGATAAACCTTGTTTTGTCCATTCTAGTAACTTGAAGGTAAGAATAGAACGAGCAGATGCTTTTGTCTATCCGGACACCATAGTCGTTTGCGGCCCTAGAGAATATCATGAAAATCGTAAAGACATCATAAAAAATCCAAAAGTTGTTTTTGAAGTGCTTTCCCCTTCTACCTCGTCTTTTGATAGAGGAGGGAAATTCATGCGGTATGCAAAGTTACCGTCCTTGGAAGAATATGTTTTAGTAGAACAAGAATTTCCTAGGGTAGAGGTGTTCAAGCGCAAAGAAAATGGAAAATGGTTGCTTACGCCTTATGATGAAATTGACGGTAGGGTAAAGTTGGAATCGCTTGATATTGAAATTCCTATGGCGGAGATTTATCGGAAGGTTGAATTTTGATTGGCTTCTAGAATTGACCGTCTCCTTGAAAAGCGGATAATACTCTTTATGGTATTATCCGCTTTTTTATATTTGGGCATAGGTAGCCCCTTCTTTCAAAGGAAACAACTTGTCGGCTAAAGCCAACGTTACGCTTGACAAGGCTCCAACTAATGACAAAAGAAGGACATTTATTCTTTGGTGTGTTCATAGAAGAAATTGGGGAACTATAGAGTTTTTTTTACCTTTGCACCCGATATGAAGAAGACACCTGAAAATATTTATCCCATCTTCGACCGCCTCTTACAACGAGAGGCCAAAGAGAAGATGCTCAACCAAAAAGCAAAAGCTTTGTGGCTCACAGGATTGTCGGGTTCTGGTAAGAGTACTATCGCTCAAAAACTGGAAGCCATGCTTTACCAAAAAGGGTTTTATACTCAGGTTTTGGATGGCGACAATATCCGAAGTGGTTTGAATAACAACTTGGGCTTTTCTGTAGAAGATCGACAAGAAAACATTCGAAGAATAGCTGAAGTCTCTAAATTGTTTGTCAATTGTGGAATGGTGACGATAAACTGTTTTATCAGTCCTACTAAATCCATACGTGACTTTGCCAAAAACATTATTGGTGAGGACGATTTTGTAGAGATTTACATCAATGCTCCTTTTGAAGTTTGTGAAGATAGAGATGTTAAAGGCTTGTATAAAAAAGCACGCGCAGGGGAAATCAAAAACTTTACTGGACTAGATTCTCCTTATGAAGCACCAGAACAGCCCGCACTAGAGATTCGAACGAATGAATCTACCGTGGAAGAAGCAGCACAATTAATCTTTGACTATATTACCCCTTTGTTAGTTAAGAGTTAAGAATTACGAATTAGGAGTAACCGTTTGGGTGTATTTTTCTGGGCGATTATTCCGAATCTTCGTGGTTTCTAAACTTAACCTTGTTTTTATCGCGAACTAAATTATTAAAAAAGGA
>JAHDHB010000647.1 GCA_020631545.1 Saprospiraceae bacterium
TTTTTGTTTTAGTTGTTTGGGATTTTTTCTTCGATAAATCTAGGCTGAGGATTTTGGATTTTCTCCTTATTGACGGGATGACTGGTTTTGTCGGGAAAACACCTTTAAAACACAAGGGGTAAGCTTCACCACGTCAGCAAATTACGTCTAGAAATTAACTCGTAATTCCCATCCCGATTGTTATCGCGGATCACCCTTAATTCTTTCCAATTCTTCACTTAAAAAATAAACTGCCCATCCTCTCCTCCCCTCTCAAAAGGAGGATAAATAACCTCGGATAAAAATAACCCTTGCGGTGGTACGCTCCAGCTTTTCTTAAGTGGTTCTTGCCGTTCTAAAGCTGTTTTTAAATCCTCTATCGATAATTTTCCTTCTCCGACAAGCAAGCAAGCCCCTACGATCAAACGTACCATACCTCTTAAAAAACGATTGGCGGAGATGTGATAAACAAGGCCATTTTCTTGAATTTCCCACTTGGAGGTGGTTAAATGGCATATCATGGTCTTGGCATCGGAATTGGACTTGCAAAAAGGTTTAAACTCCTGATATTCTAACAATAAACTAGCTGCTTCATTGAGTTTTTCTAGTAGTAAATTGGGGCCAGCATAAAAATAATAGGCCGTTTCGTAACGAAAGGGATCTTTATAAAAATCGACATAATATTCATAGCTTCGCTTCTTGGCATCAAACCGAGCATGCATGTCATCGGTCACAGGAAATAACCGGCGTAATGCAATATCCTTGGGCAAAAAATTATTGAGCCGCTTAAGAAAAGCTTTGGGGAATTCGCCTTCATACTCAAAATGTAAGTAATATTGGCTAGCATGGACGCCAGCATCGGTTCGGCCACAACCTACTACCGAAGTTTTACGATTGAGAATCGTTGAAATTGCCTCCTCTATCGTTCCTTGTATAGAAACGCCATTAGGCTGTATCTGATAGCCGCAGTAATTTGTTCCCCGATAAGCTAATTCAATAAAATAACGCATAATAAGTATAAGGTTTGCAGGCCACATAAAGTTCCCTGCTAGCGGTTTTCGAACAAAAACAAGGCGCAATAAAGGTCATTAATTCCCTAATTCCTTGACGGCCAACCAAGCCATCAGGCCAATACTCAACTCAATGGAAGATTCATCTACATCAAACGTATTGGTGTGTACGGGGGAAGTGATGCCTTTAGCCTTGTTTCCAGTCCCCAAACGATAAAAAACGCCTGGAATTTCATGCGAATAGTAGGCAAAATCTTCTGCCGTCATACGAATAGGCAAATCGACCACATTTTCCGCGCCCAAGTATTCAACGGCAAATTGCTTGGTTTTGAGCGTTAGTGTTTCATCATTAATCAAATAAGGATATCCTTTTACAATCTTAAATTCTGCTGAACCGCCCATGCTTTCAGCCATCATCGTAACCATTTTGGTCATTTGCTCGTGAGCATCGGCACGCCATTTTTCATCCATTGTTCGGAAAGTTCCTTCCAAGTACACCTCATTGGGTATCACGTTAGTAGAGCCTTGACCAATGATTTTACCGAAAGTAAGCACCGTAGGGGTAGTAGGATCACTTTTACGACTAGCGATTTGTTGCAATGCGGTGATAATATGTGCTGTAATAACGATAGGATCAATGCAGTCCTGAGGTAATGCACCATGCCCTCCTTGTCCTTTTACGGTTAAGTAGAGCTCATCAGCAGAGGCCATATACATGCCTGATTTTAAGCCAATTTTGCCCGCTTCTAGGGGAGGGTGTACGTGCTGTCCTATTATACTTGTAGGGGAAGGATTTTTGAGTACCCCTTCTTTGATCATAATGGAAGCTCCACCCGGGAAGCGCTCTTCCGCAGGTTGAAAAATCAACTTGACGGTTCCTTCAAATTCATTTTTTAAATCACTTAGAATTCGACTTACTCCTAGAAGAGATGAGGTATGGACATCGTGGCCACAAGCATGCATGACGCCTTCATTTTTAGACTTGTAGGGCACATCATTTGCTTCTGTAATCGGTAGCGCATCCATATCTGCACGTAGTGCAATGATTTTTTTATTGGGATTTTTTCCTTTGATGAGTCCAACTACGCCATTGACCGCACAGCCATGCTCATGCTCAATGCCCCATTCTTTTAGTCTTTGGGCTATATATTTCCCTGTTTGCTCTTCTTGGTAGGATAATTCTGGATTCGCGTGGAGATGACGACGTATATCTATGATTTCTTGCTGGTACGCCTTGGCGAGTTCCTTGATTTTGGACTTCATCGGGTTGCTAGTTTTAATTTATAATGGTACCGACAAAGATAGGATATTTTACTTGTTCTGTACCCTCTGTTTTAACCGACGAGTGATAATTTGAGTAAAGGATTAAGCGTTTTCTTTACTATCGCTTGAAAGACACTTTGACAAAGGACAAAAGACATAGAACTTTTTTACTGGATAAATCCAACGATAAAAATTATTCAACGAAGTTGAAAGTCTTTTGTCCTATGTCCTTTGTCCTATGTCAAAAAGTCTATTAAAAAAAAGCCAGCCAGAAACGACCTCGTCTGGCTGGCAAGAATTACTATCCAATATACCTTTTAAACCCAAATAGTTGATTCATTCCCTAGAAGAAAATGAGTACTGGGCCGAAATCATAGGAGTTATTGGTTCCAATCGCCTACAATATACGGCACATTTGAGTATTTAGTATAACTTTGGAGTTATTTTTTTAGAGCGTCAACAACAGCTTCTTTAGCTGCTTGAGCTTTTTTCACTGTTTTAGTGGCTGTTGCTTTAGCTTTTGCAGTAGTGGTTTTTGCAGTGGTGGTAGCTTTTTTAGCTTTAGAAGCAACACGCTTAGTTGTTGTTTTAACAGTGGTAGTACTGTTAGCTTCCAACTTTTCGATGCGAGCAACTAATTCTTTTAGCTCAGAAGCCGTAGGGAGGTTGATAGCACCTAAGGCATTGGATACCATTTCCTTGATTTTAGCTTCAAACTCTTCTTTTTTGCTTTCTGTA
>JAHDHB010000061.1:0-7416 GCA_020631545.1 Saprospiraceae bacterium
GACTATTCTCACAGCGAACTTAGATTTTTCTTCGAAAAATCTCCCGAAAGCTTTCACTCTACAAATTTTCTGTCCAAAATGTACAGAAAATTTTGCCCAAAGGCCTATCTAGTTTCTGGCCGAAAAAGGCCATTTATGGGAAAACACTGCTCTATAATATGCAGCCCTCCACAAGCCAATCCCTACAGCGTTCAGACAACACTTCGCTCCTAGCTTTAGAATTTCGATTTTTCGGCCAAACCCTATCTATCCTCTACCAACACTATCCCTTTTTCAAATCAAGGAAAACACCAAAGGAATATGAAGGCGAGGCGTAAATTAACTCTCCTCTTATCGCCCCTGCCATGCCAGCCGAGATGCCGAGCTTATCTGTAATGTAGTAGGCGACTTCAATTCCTGGCGAAGTATATTCGGTATTATTAGCAAAGATACTTGTCCCACTTATAGCTGGAGCAGTACCATTTTTGAGCGATTCGACAGCATCTAAGCGAAGGATAGTCCATAGTTTTCTATTGAAAAAGCCAGCGCCCACTTCTAAGCTATATCGAAATTCATGAGAATAGCCCCTAGTCCTGATGTTATAACCCACACCAGCATTAGCATAGCCCGCAATTTTCTCTGAACCAAAGGATGTTCCAGCATCCATTTTCAACAAAACATTGAATTCTTTATCTCCAGTTTGAAGCCAATTGTCTAAATTCCCATTGTCTTTACCTAAGGGAATGCCTAGCAAAGTGGTACCTGCTAACGCAATTTTCTTATCAACGACAATTCCGTACTTCATGCCTACGTCTGCATCGCCTAAAGTATTCAGTGCATCGCCACTAACCAAAGTCTCCCCTGTCGTTCTAGAAATCAAATTATTAGCATAAGCTCTAGAGAAAACAGGAAGATAGCCAATCGCTGTAAATCGATCTGTAATACCATACTCCGCATAAAGGCTGAGGTTAAAAATTCCACTCGTAATATTCGGATCAATCAATCCCATATCCGTGTAGTGGCTGCTAGCTCTCACCGAATAAGCCGACAACTTATAATAGCCATTACCTTTTTTTTGTGGCCATCCGCCTCCTGCTAGAGCTTGTAAGACGAAACAGCTATTGAGGAGTAAAAAAAGAAAAGTCTTTTTCATGTTTATCACATTTAAAAAGAAAAACGTAAGGTTCTTCCTTATTGAAATTTAATTAATAGTCCCTACACCCACTTTTACATTAAAGGGTTTGCAAAAATACAGCAAATATTGGTAATCATATATACCAAGGGTATTCGGTAAGTTGTAGGAATGTTCTCCATTAAAAACCGTTACAGCACCAATTTCATAAGCATCTGCACTAGAATTTGGATTATTGGACAAGTAAACATAAAGCCCGGGCAATGCCGTAGATGCATTATAATTACTTGCTAATGAAAGCGATAGTTCTCCGTCATTGTCTGTCAAGGTGAAATCTCCAAATAGGGCGTAAGTACTGGTCGTTTCTACTGTTCCTGTTCTTGTAATAATTACGGGTTGAACCACAGGAGCTAGACTTACAGCAAGCTCGTGAGCGGCAGAAACCATTTCTCCATCTTGCATTGTACTAGCCGTGACGGTAACGTTCCCTTCCATTTTTGCATATGCTAGCCCTGTATTATCAATGACCAAAAGACTCGTATCCGAACTTGTCCACATCGTAGTCGCCACTGTTTGCGCACCTACATTATTAAAGTAAACGGCTTCAAATTGATACGTGGTATTTGCTTGAATAGAATCTATAGGATTCGTAATTCGAACCTCCGGCATAACGTAATCATCAACATAATCATCTTTGATGCAGCCCGCCAAACCTAACACTAAAGAAAGTGCTAGGAATTGAGTTAATATTTTCATGAAATCTAGTTTTTATACTCAGAATTTAATTGTTTTTAACGCTTTCGCTTGAAAAAACACCTTGACAAAGGACAAAAGACAATCTTCGATGACTATTGACATATACTTTTTGTCAAAAAAATTATCGTGAACTATCTCTTACGATATTTATCGGCCAAGCGGCTGAATGTTCTCAAAAATAAACGTTCTGAAGCATAAGATGTTCCTTTATAGTAAAGAAAAAACTATCGGTTAGAAGACACTTTTAGATTCTTTATCCTTGAGGTCGCCCTTTAGCCACTTGAAAAACCAAATCGTAAGAATATTTTGAGGCAGCGACCTTTTATTAACCCAACCCACATTGGCCATGCAGTAAGTGTGCGTGAGAGCTTGAGTATGAGAGAGCCTAAATATTTCGTTATCAGCACTAAGTAGGTCTTTGTTCCTTCAAGGGAATATCCTTGAAATGACAGGTCTATTATTGCCGGGTTATAAGAGCATATAAGCGAAAACGACTAAATTCCTTAACTAATCATATATCCTTGCCGGAAGATAATACCATACCCACCAAATCTCCCATAGTCTCTCCTTGATTATGAACAAAAAAAATGACTCTAGAGATTACATTTCCCTAGAGTCATTCCATAAGTTAAATACAGCAAAACAATTACTCTAATTTAACAAAAGGAGCGCTTTGCACTGTTTTATCCTCCAGTATGAGTTTCAAGAAATAAGTACCAGAGCTTAAAACCTCAAGATTTAGTTGGTGAATATTCGGCCCTCTAACTAATTCTTGTTCAGCAAGGTAGGTTTCTTTACCCAAGGCGTCAACTACTGATATAGAGACCGTTCCACCAGTAGGACTATAAAGCACATAGGTTAATTCTTCCTTGGTCGGGTTAGGATAAAGGCTTTGGATTAGAATGTTTTCGATGCAATCAGAAGACAAGGCAAGTAACCTAGAATAAGCAAATGATTCATCATACTCAATGATTTTCAAGCGATAATAGTGATGCGCTTGGAAGGCTTTGTCCGTAAATTGATAGCGTGCTTCTTCCATTCCTCCTTTAGCAGGAATGGTAGTGATGCTCGTAAACTTAAGGCCATCATGACTTTTTTCTACGACAAAAGAACGAATGTTCTCCTCATTGCTGGTTACCCATTGGAGTAAAGCACTACAATCTTGCATCGTTGCTTCAAAAGTATGTAATTCCAAGGGTAAAGTGGCTGAACAAGCATCATGAACCTCCGCACCATTCAAGAAATCAGGCGTCGAAGGAGTAGCTTCAGGATAAGGAAAAGCCGTACCGCCATCATCAGAATCCGTTATATCCGACCAACCATCACCATCTGTATCATTTATCGTTAATCCAGTAGCACCAATGATACCATCATCATCCGTATCCTCATCTACACCAGCCCCTTCTACCGTATCGTAGCAGCCATCACCATCCGAATCTAAATCCAAGTGATTGGGTGCGCTAGAACCGCCTGCATTGATACTTGGGTCATTCAAGTCGGTATCTACAAGCGGAGAACCATTATCATAGATATCAGCCCAACCATTATTGTTCGCATCTGTTTGACAAGTTGTGGAAAGGGGACAATTCGGTCCATCGACCATACCATCATTGTCGGTATCTTCTCCTAGTGCCTCGACGGTATCAGGAATACCATCATCATCAGCATCCAAATCCAAGAAATCAGCATTTCCATTGGTATCGGTATTCGGAATCGGCCAACTTGTAGTTGTCGTAGCAGCTCCAGGAGCAACATCAGCCCCGTCGAACAAGCCATCATCATCCGCATCACAATCCGCTGTAATACAATCTACAATACCATCATTGTCCGAATCCGTTCCTCCTGCTTCCACAATATCAGGAATACCGTCATTGTCTGAATCCAAGTCCAAAAAGTTAGGAATTCCATCAGCATCTTGATCCAAATCTTCACAAATACCCGCAGCATTAAGCGTACATAAGTCTGGATCTTGATAGTTTGGAGTTCCGTCAAAGTCGTGGTCCCCAAGGGGATCGCCATTCGGAGCACAAGCCGCCATAGTCGTACCAACTGCACAGCCTATTTCTACAACATCAGGAATGCCATCATTATCATCATCAATATCATCTTCATCACAAACGCCATCCCCGTCAATATCCGTTACCACATTGACTATCAAATCTAAATCGCATTGTCGACCTCCAAAAGCATCCATCATAACATAATACGTTGTCCCCGGTTGCAAAACACCATCTGGAATATCCACTCCACCGCCCGATTGAATAACATCAGCGCAGTAAATCCGAGCAGCATCCCATGTCGTACTGGTCAAACAAGCGTTGGTTTCATAAAGGACGAACTGAGCACCAGAAGAGACTCCTTGCTGAAAACAAGAGACATTATCAGCTCCAAAAGTAAAAAATGGCGCTTGACACATAATGGTAGGCGTCGTAAATTTATACCAAATCGTATTCTCCAACTGGGTAACATCACTAAAGACATCATTTGTAGGATCACAAGTACCACTACCTATATTGAGGTCAGGATCAACATCAAAAGGAAGTCCCGTAGCGGTAAATGTATTGCTTTGATAGACCCCAGGGGAGGAAATATCCGTAGCATCAACACAGTCCTCCGCACCATTAGGCCCAATCGGTTCACAGGTACCAATGGTGGAATTCCAGCCCATTTGGTCAATTCCTGCATCAGAAATGAGCATAAAAGTAAGACAACCAGAGGCATTATCTGGAGAAGCACGTAAAGTCCCCATCACGGTATTCATACTCTCTTGGTAGTAGGAATGAAGCGGCGCATCGGCATTATCTCCATCAAAAACATAAATAGCATCAAATAAATCTTCGAAATCCGTCATCCCCATATCTGCACAAATATGCTCTGCGCATCCTGCCTCAGGACAAAAAGTCCAAATCTCATGCGCATTATTCCCATAATTTCCTGCTACACCTCCTGGATCCGTAAATTGAACGCTTCCACCACAAGGCACATTCGTCAAGGTATTCGTCGTTGGTTCAGGGACACAGCGCACTTCAAACTCCCATCCGCCATTGACCCCAACAGCCGTAGATGTCCAATCAATGGTAATAGAACCACTGACCGATTTGTAGTTTCCAAACAAGCGGCCACCACCATTTCCTACAACGTTTTTCACTAAATTCGTACCGTCAAATACCTGCATATAATCATTCCCATCCGAATCGGCACAAGGCGCAAAACCACCTACTTTGCCCGGACAAGTAAGGGTAGCGCTAATTTCTTTCACCCAAATTTGGTTCCCAGCAGGAGCAGTAAAAGTGATGGTGTAATCCTCATCATTCGCATACGTATTATCTGCAAAAGTAACGGGGAAAGCGCCTCCACTATCGTAAAATTTATACG
The DNA here is from genome assembly GCA_020631545.1 of Saprospiraceae bacterium. Classification (GTDB taxonomy): domain Bacteria; phylum Bacteroidota; class Bacteroidia; order Chitinophagales; family Saprospiraceae; genus JAHDHB01. The sequence continues at coordinate 5,243 of JAHDHB010000061.1, forward strand.
TAAGTCCGCAGTCAAGAACAATATTAGCTCCAGTAGATACCTCATTTAAAATAATGTCGGTATTTTCATTGGACAAGGTTGCCGTTAAATCAAAAGACTTTGGAGCAGGATCACAATTGAAATCCCAGACCCGTATCCAAATGCTTGAATTGATCGGTAAACCCAAAAGCGTTTGGTCGGTAGGAGCTACATCGTTCGTACCACATCCCCAAAGCAGTAAATTCGAGCAATCGCTGCCTCTATAAACCGCATAACTAGCTGTAGAACCTGTGCCACCTGTTACATCCGTCAATGAAACCGTAACATCGCCACCATTGCCCGGTACATCATATTTGTACCAAGTATCCCAACAATCGCCATTATCGGTAAAGCCTCCACAAGTAGGATTCGTAGCCAAGGCAACGTCGGTTTCGGTGAATGGCGAGGTGGAACCTGTACTCGGAACCGCATTCGTAAGCGCAAGTGCGTTGCACGGTTCGTCTCCTGGGGCTAAATTCGTAGCTCTCAAATCAAAGGTTTTATTCTCATTACAAAAATAATCCCAAATACGAATCCAAACCACCGTCCCCGCAGCTAACCCCGTAAGGAGTTGATCCGAAACCGTTAAATCATTGGAACCACAACTCTCAAACATCAATCCTGAGCAAGAAGTACCAGTATAAAGCGCAAAAGAGGCTGTAGAACCTGTGCCCCCTGCTACATTGGTAAGCGAAACTAAGACATCACCACCACTAGGCGTAGTGAGTTGATACCAAGCATCCAAACAATTTCCGCCATCAAGAAAGCCTGCACAAGGAGGATTCGGGGCTAGAGCATCATCAGTTTCAGTAAGTCCTGATGTAGAACCTGAAACAATGGTTCCACTTGTTAAAATAACAGCAGAACAGGGCGTATCTCCTTGGCCAAATGCAGGAATGCCAAAACCCAAGGTCATCATCAGCAAAAATAAAAGGGTGTAGATTTTTTCCATAACAGTAGGTTAATGGTGAAAAAATGAAATCAGCAATTCGAAAACGGAAATAGAGCTCCTGTAGGGCATAGGTAATACCTTCTCCTCATTTTGGATAAACGAAGTGACTGAAAACAATGAATTAATAAATCTGGCTGTGCTTGGGAGAATTCTCAGTGGGTCAATTACATCCGTACATAGGATGCAATGAATATGATGTGTGCTTTTTCCGTAGCCCCAGACTTAAGTCTGGGGCTACGGAAAAGGAGTAAACGGGCTTAGTTTTTTACATGATAATAGGCTAGATCTTTATAGGCTTCGCAATGAAGAGCTACCTTTGATGAATACTCGTCATTTAAAGAAGCCGCTTTTTCAAAATCCTTACAAATGGACAACGAAAAGCCAATTTTTTTCTCCAACGCCTTCAATTTCAAGCGCTCATCCTGTGGTTTGTTATACACATATTCTCTAAATGCTCGAAGTTTTAAAGAAGCGCGGTCATAATAATACCTTGCCTTGGAACCGTCTAAGGCAATAGCCCGATCATAGTCCGCTATCTTGCCTTGAATATCATTGTATTCGCGAAGACTCGCCCTATAGAAATAATAGATGGGTTCTGGTTCTTTTTCAATGGCTAGATTTAAGTCCGCTAGAGCCAAGGTAGGCTGTCCATTCCACAAAAAAGCAATTCCACGTTTTCCATACAACTCATAATCTTTCGGATTCTCTTTTATCAAATCAGAAAAACCATAGATGGCTTTTTTGTAGAGTCCTTGCTCAAAATATTCTAAGATAATTGCCTTTGATTTTTCGGCATCATCCTTAATGGAACCGACTGCATCCTGTGCATAAAGACTATTGGATACGAGAAGGAAAAAAGAAAATCCAATAACAAATATAGGTTTCATAGTCAAAATGGCTTATGTATTTCATTGATTTCAAGGAGTACATAAAATCTAAACGCTTAAAAAGCATTGCTTGGCTCCTTTAAATAAAATCAATTCCAATTTAATACGCTCTAGTCTACTTGAACAACAAAATAATTTATACTATCTAAAAAAACTGCGCTGTTCGACAAGAGTACTTGCCACAAAATATTGATTTTCGCAATAACCAAATCATTTAGAAATAGTTGTGACATCCAAATTTACGCATAATTCTTGAAATTCTCCAGAATTAACTCTACCCTTAAGCATTTTTTTAAAAAAAATAGGTAATGAACTAG
>JAHDHB010000061.1:7516-9792 GCA_020631545.1 Saprospiraceae bacterium
ATTGCTCCCTTATACCCCAATAAAGTTTTGCCAGAATTTGGCAAGAATTCAATCATTTGTTATTAGGCAAAAAAAAACCTGCCGTATTTGCTAATGCAGATACGGCAGGTTTGGTCGCGTGCTAAAAGACACGCTGAAAATAGTAGGACATGGATTACATACCCAATTTAGCTTTTACCTTAGGAGTAAGGTTGTCAGTTTCTTCAGCATAAAGCAAAGAAGCAGCTTCTAGAACATACTTGTAGCCATTTTCTTTAGCTACCGACTGAATAGCGTTGCGAATTTTTTCGTAAAGAGGGCCTGTAAGCTCTTCCTCTTTTTTCAAGAGATCTTCTTGGTACTTTTGCTCATTCTTCAACAACTTCATTTGTTCAGCTTGAAGCTTAGATTCCAACTCTTTAAGTTGAGCAGGAGAAAGTTCTCCTCTTTGTTGTTTTTGAGCAGCTTCTGTAGCACGCTTCTGAATCTCTTCTTGTTGCGATTGTAAAAGCTTTTGCTTTTGACCAGCCAAGGCATCGAGGCTTGATCGGGCTTGCTTAAACTCAGGCATGTCAAAAATGATGCTCTGAGCATCAACGTGGCCGATTTTCTGTGCTTCTACCTGGGAAGCAGCAAAAACGAATACCAGCAAAAATAGGCTGTACTGAATTATCTTTCTCATGGTCGTATTAAAAAGGTTTTTGTTTTCAGATTACGAAATAGTATTTAAAAAAGGAACATTCTTCTTAGAAACAATCAACGAACCATTCCTAGTAAGTAATATTCTCTGTTTTGCAGTATTGAGCGGGGTTCTTGAGAGTACTCCGAAAAGGTCTCGTACCACTAGTAGCCTAGCTTTTTAAGCACATCCGCCGTTTTATCAAGTCTTGGAGCTGCAAAAATAATATTTGCGGCAGAAGATTTGTCAAAAACAAAGTCGTAGCCACGATCCGTAGCGTATTTATTGATAGCCTCGTAAACTTTATCTTGAATAGGCTTTACGAGTTGTTGACGTTTTTGGAACAAAGCACCTTCAGGGCCAAATTTTTGCTTCTGCATTTCACGCACTTGCTTCTCTTTATTCACGATTTCCTCTTCACGTTGCTGACGAGCTGTTTCGCTCAACAGGACTTGCTCTGCTTGGTACTTTTTGTACATTTTTTCGATCTTAGCGTATTCTTGCGCAATATCTTGCTTCCATTTTGCAGCGGTTTGGTCTAAGTCTGCTTGTGCTTCCTTATAGTCAGGAATAGTCTCTAATATTTTGTCGACATCAACATAAGCGACACGTTGTGCATCCACAGATAACGTGGCAACCAAAGATAGAACAAGTACGACGATCCAATTTCTCATTATGAACTACTTATTAGGGTGTTAATGAATTTGTAAGTAGAAAGGATAAATGAAATTCCTTTTTGCCTACAATTACTAGTTATTATGCAATCCCTTTGCCAACTTTTATCCAAAGGGTGTTTCTATCGTAAAAAACAATTCTTAAATCTTTGAAAATCAAAGAATAAACAAGGTGTATTTTTTATCCTTATCTACTTCGATTTTCTAAAAAAGTCCGATTTCGTTAAGGATTTATTCTGGTTCAAAACCTAGAATGATACTAAAACGACCAAACTCATCTAACCTACGAGAACTTCGATCTTTGTCAAATCCAATTCCGTAATCAAATCCAAGCGTACCGAACATCGGTAAGAAAATACGGACACCAGCACCTACGGTACGTTTAATTTCTAAAGGGTTAAAATCTTTAAACGATTTCCAAGCGTTTCCTCCTTCCAAGAAGGATAACACGTAGACCGTAGCTTGAGGATTCAAGGAGAGTGGGTAGCGCAGCTCTAGGGTAAACTTATCAAAAGCAACGGCTCCACCACCTAAACTACCATCTATATCTCCTACATCATAACCACGTAAGGAAATAATGTCTTTTCCTTCAATGTTGAAGTTGGCAATTCCATCACCACCAAGCTCATAGCGTTCGAAAGGCGTCACACCAATGTTGCGGTTATACGCACCTAAAATACCTATTTTTGCAGAAGCCCTTAAGACTAATTTTCCCACAAGCTTAGAATACCATTCTGCATTGAATCTCCACTTGTGGTATTCAGCTAATTTAAACTTACGTGTACTTTCTCTATTCTGTACCAATGCAGCTACGGCGGCAGGGGCATCCTCTGGACTAATGGTAGAAGTATTAGCGACTTGTTCTTCAATACTCGCTATTTCACCAGCATCTAGCTTCCAGAATTTGTCTTTACGAAATAAAGAATAAGGAGGCGTAAATTGTA
>JAHDHB010000061.1:9802-18610 GCA_020631545.1 Saprospiraceae bacterium
AAGCGAAATTCTTGAACCTGAAGTCGGGAAAATAGGACTATCAATAGAGTTTCTTGAAATGGTTTGATTGATGCTTAAGTTGTGGTAACTACCGTCATTAAGCTCTTCACCACTTTCCAACTGAAAACCAGGCCATTGGATAAGTCCGATATTTTGATAACCTAAAGTCGTACTTGAAACAAAGAAATCATCCGGCACCTTCAAGCGAGTTCCCAAACTAGCAGAAACCCCAGTAATCGTCAAGCGACTGTAAGCGTCTGTAGAGCGATCTTGCCCATTCGTAGAGCGTGAATGGAAAGTAGAAAAAGTAAAGGAATTCGGCTTCTTACCTCCTAACCAAGGCTCGGTGAAAGAAAAGTTATACGATTGGAAAACCTTACCATTGGTTTGAGCTCTAAGCGAAACCCTTTGTCCATCTCCTTGTGGCAATGGACTCCAAGTATCCAGTTTTCCTAAGTTTCTCAAGGAGAAGTTATTGAAGGTGATACCTAAAGTTCCGATCACTCCACGACCTGCACCACCCCAACCGGCAGATAATTCCAGTTGATCAGAAGGGCGCTCTTCAACAGTATATTCAATATCTACTGTACCTCGTTGTTGATTTACAGGTGTATTAATGCCTAAGTTTTCTTGGTTAAAATAACCTAGAGCAAGGATCTCACGTTGAGAACGAATGATATCCGAGCGACTGAATTTTTCACCCGGCTTTGTTCTCAATTCTCGACGGATAACATGCTCGTGTGTACGGTCATTTCCGTTGATAACAACTTTATCTATAGTGGCTTGTGGGCCTTCAAAAATTCTTAATTCTAAGTCAATGGAATCATTGTCTACACTCACTTCAACAGGATCAACACGGAAAAACAAGTAACCATCATCCATGTATAAAGAGGTAACGTCCCGTCCATCTTGGCTAAAGGAAAGTCGTGTTTGCAATAGCCCTTCGTCATAAATGTCTCCCGATTTAATTCCCAAAATTTCTTCCAATCGTTCTGTAGAATGAATAGAGTTTCCTTTGAAGGTAATGTTTCTGAAATAATACTGATTTCCTTCCGCCACATTAATCTTAATTCTCATCTTTCCATCTTCCCGATAAACGGAGTCGCTAAGAATCCGTGCATCACGATAACCAATCGTATTATAATGTTGAATAACGGCTAGCTTGTCTTCATTAAAATCATCGACAATGTACTTGGAACCTTTGAAGAGATTGCGTTGCGCCTTGGTGTTTTTAAGTTTTTTCCGAAACTTTCTATCCGAAACAGCTTTATTCCCTGCGATTTCAATATCCTTGATTTTGACTTGCTTATTTTTATTGATATCGAAAACGAGACGAACAGAATTGACCAACAAAGAATCTTTAATTTCTATCACATCAATCTCCGTATCCAAGTAGCCCTTGCCTATAAAGTAGTCTCTGATAGCGTTTTTGGAATTGGTTTTTACATTCTCCGTTACAATGCTTCCTCGAAGTGCAAAACGTTGTATTTCATCATTAAGATCATCGTGCAAACTCTTTTTGACACCTTTATAAGAGTAACGCGAAAGCCTAGGCCGCTCCACCACTTTAATGGTCAAAAAGGCAACATCTTCAATGGTTTTGTTGATGTAAATTTGCACATCCGTAAACAAGCGCAATTTCCAAAGCTGTTGCATAGCCTTGGTAATATCCGTACCTGGAATACGAATTTTTTGATCAGCACGGAGTCCCGAAACAGCAATGATGGTATTGCCGTTGCTATACTGCGCACCCTCCACTACGATGTCACCAATTTGGTAAGTTTTTGGGATGCGATAATCTACAATAGCAGAATCTCCCGCAGGATTGAACTGCGCTGCCATTTCATGGGTAAACAAAAATCCCAAAAATGTAAGGACAAGGAAAGCCTTCTTCATGGAGCTGGTAAATTTTCTTATTCTGTTCTAAAAGAGCAATAATAAAATGGATAAAGAACAAAAAGACAGCAATGAAAACCACATTTGCCTAATTTTTAAATACCTCATTCTGCTCATAAACAATCAATTGTATGTTTTTAAAGTGGTAGAGTAAAACCGCGCAAAACCCATGCCACCCATTTAAAAATCATGAATGGAAATAAAGTTTTTGGTTGATATATCTAGCTGTTAGCTCTCTTTTCACGGCTTGCTGGAGTAGTATAACTAAAGTAGTATGTCTACTTAAACAAGCTAAAAACGCGCAAATTTAAGCATTTGCCGCGTTAATAAATCATAAATAACTGTTAATATTCCAAACCTTCTAACTTTGAACTGGGATAAGGGCGTCACTTTTCTTTGATAATACGTATGCTATCCCCTTAATATTGTGTTTTGTTTACGAATAAAAATGTTAAAGTAGAGAATCGAGTAGGGGAAGACACTAAGCGTTTTCGAAGCTTCGCTTGAAAAGACTTTTTGACAAAGGACATAGGACTAAAGACGGCTACGCCACTAGTTAAGAACTAGATAATCCATCAAATTTTTGTGTCTTTATAGCCAATTAGCCGTTTTATTCTGCCATCGTCAACGATATTGTCACTTTAAAATATCACCCTTTCAGGCTTGTCGCACTAGTTCTTTTATTTTTCTATAAACCATACATCCCTTTGGGATTTACTCGCAATATATTATCCGAATTTGAGGTAAACCCTGAGAAAAGTCAACTTGAGCGAAGCTCGTTTTTTACGGTCGTCCTTTCCCTCTTCTTCATAAAATTAGAAGCATTCCGCTCCAATATCAAAGCATGAAGAAAATATATCGTCGCTAAATTATAGGGTTCCAATAAAAAGTTCGATTTTTGCACCATCATTCATTCATGCGTAGGGTTAAATCTTTCTTTCGTTGAAAAGACTCTTATTCAAGAAAATTTAACGCTATACTAAAATAAATTTATTGTGCGTCAGCTAAAATTCAAAACTAACATCAACTGTAGTAGCTGTGTTCGAGCTATCAGTGGTTATTTAAACGAAGTGGAAGCCCTAGATAGTTGGAATGTGGATACCGCAAATACTGCGAAAATTTTAACCGTTCAAGGTGAAGAAATAACAGCAAAACTTGTTGTCGATACGGTAGAAGAGGCGGGCTTTGATATTGAACTTATATAGTGCTTGACCGAAAACGATCATTTTGGAAAAAGGGAATGTAGCGTCATCAGATCAAGGGTAATCCACAATAGATACCAGGGGTAGAGAGATTTTTGAGGGTAGGAGGACTTTATTCTCTTTCAGAAAATAGTTCGGTTCGTCTAGTAAGTACTATCCTTATCGAAATTTGAGGCAGATTGTCGAAAATATTGAGTTTTAGAACATAAATTGTTGTATTTTTGCCCTATTGCTTTTACTCAACCGACGGAGGTTAGTTTTCCGTTATTAAACTTAAATATAGCGTTTTAGGCTATAAAAATATAGAATTATGAAATCATTGTTGTTATTCGGAATGCCTGGGGGAATTGAGTTTTTTGTTATTGTTTTCGTTATTTTGCTGCTTTTTGGCGGTAAAAAAATCCCTGAATTGATGCGAGGACTTGGCAAGGGAATTCGAGAATTTAACAATGCAAGGGCAACCGTTGAAGGCGAGATCAAACGTGGAATGAAGGACGCGGAGGAGAAAGAACGCTTGGAAGACGGAAAATAAAATGTGCGTTTATCGAAAAACTACGTGTACGAAGCTTTTCTTCTAATTTTTTTAGCCATTTGTAAAATGTACACCGTCACGCTTTTGGCAATTAGCCTTTAGCTGTCGGCAAATTCCTTCGGAAATTAGGATTCTATAGGTTTACAAAACGAAATGAGCCAATTTGCTTTCAATGATTTGTTTTTGAATGAATTAACTTATCGCTCAATTAAATGAGTGTACAGCGATCAAGATTTTGATTGCTTCTTAACCTGAATAATTGACTTTTAGAAAGGAAGATATAGTGATAAACTAGCCTCTTTCGTACAAAGAAGTCATAATCAGTTCCATTAACCCGCTGTTCCTTCAGAATAAATTTTTAGCACCAAGGTTTTTTTGTATCTTGCGGCACAACAACTGTTATACAAATGAATTACATTAAATTGTTCCTTGCGATATCGTTCATTTTTACATTTACGGGATCTTTTGCACAGCCGGTTAATTATGTTGAAGAAGCGGAGATTATGCCTCGTTTTCCTGGGTGTGAAGATGATGACTTGAGAGAGCGCGAGAAGGCGGATTGTTCCAACTTAAAATTGGTTAAATACCTAAGCCAAAACATTACCTATCCTGAGTTGGCCATGCAAAAGGAAACGGAAGGCGTCGTCATTATAGATTTTATTGTCGATGAAAATGGTAAGATTATTCATCCTGAGCTTGTCCACGATATTGGAGAAGGATGTGGTACAGAGGCGATGCGTGTTATACGAGAAATGCCGAGCTGGACTGCTGGAAAACACCAAGGACAAAGGGTGGCTGTAAAGATGAGACTCCCCGTTCGTTTTAATATCCCTTCTAAAAATCAAGGAAATCTATCACCAGATAATTATCGAATATTTTGGGGCAATTTGCGCCAACCTGAAATTCCTTTAGCTGATTTTGTAAAAATCGCAAATTCTACGCCCATTATAGTAAGAAATCTTTTCGGTAAGCCTTTTTTGATTGATCAATTGACCTTGACTTACGAGCGTGGCTCGAAAATGAAGGTACTGAAAAATAAGGGCGTCTTAAATGCTAAGATGCACAAGATGATCAAAAAAGCTAAGGAAGGCGGAAAATTCACCGTTGAAACGGTTATTCAAAAAGATACTCAATTCATCACCGTAAAACGGATGTTTAAAATCATTTAATTGATGGCTAGTAAAAAAATACATGCTGACGAAGCTCCAAAACCAGTAGGGCTTTATCCTCACGCTCGTAGAGTGGGTAATCTCCTTTTTCTTTCTGGTATTGGTCCACGCAACCCTAAGGATGATAGTGTTCCAGGGCTCACGCTTAGTAAAAGTGGTAACTATAACGACTTTGACTTCGAAGCACAGTGTCATGCTGTTTTTGACAATGTCAAGCGTGTTCTTGAAGCCAGTGGGGCAAAATGGGAAAACCTAGTAGATGTCACTGTTTTTCTTACTGATATGAAACGTGATTTTAGTACCTACAACCGCGTTTACGCCGAGTATTTTAAGGATAACCAACCTTGTAGAACGACGGTCGGAATCGATTCCTTACCTACGCCTATCGCTATTGAATTAAAGTGTATGGCTGTTATAGATTAAAAAAAATAATGCGGTAATTTGAATATTACCGCAATTTTTCCGATCTTTCTAGTACCCAATAAGGCTGTAAACTACACGACTTCCTAATAAATTTTAGCCTTGTAGGTTTTTTACGAAAAAATAGCTCTAAACCAAAAAACATTTCTAAAACCACCCTTAAAAAAACAATAAACACATAAAATCAATTCCATTGCTTAAAACGAACAAAAAGAACAACAAAAAATAAAATCTTCACAACGACTACGAAATCGCATCCATTATGTTGCGTTTCTTCTCTAAAAAATAAAAAACCTTGGCCATTTTTGGTTCCAACCGCTAGTTTTCCTTCCACTATATTTGTAGTACAATTACGATAAATTGTGTTATTGATTAGGTACCTTCCTATATCATAGCTTCAAAAGTGAAGAATTTATAGTGAAGGAATAGGAATGAGGTGCTTTCAAAGCTTGGATTGGGCTTCGATGCTAGAAAGATTTTCACCTCGTTCCTATCTTTTTTAGATAAAATTTATTCAATAAAACATTTTATTTTTTTCGTTAGCCCAAAAAGGCTTTTGCCGACCTTTACGATAAACATTAAATCCAATTGCCACTTTTTTACAACCGTTGCTTTAATACCGCAGACATACCAACTTATGAAAACATTTAGCAAGATCGTAATCCCTGTGACTCCCAACTAAACAATAGTACAGTGATTTAGCTGCTTTGAAGACGAAAAATAATAGCGCCTTGGGCTAGGGCAATGTTAGGAGGGTGTACAGTTTTTCTGTTCACCCTCTTTTTATGGACGCGCTTGAGGAAACCTTATGGGAAAAGCAAGGAAAAATTTAATGGAAAAAGAATCTACAGACAATTCTTCTTATCTTTTGGCTATTACAACCACCAGTATCTTGATAAATGAATATTCCTTTTGAACCATCAATTTTTGGAAAAGTCCTTAATATTCATCTCGTTTTAGAGTATTTAGCTTTTATTCTCGCCTTTCAATACTACGTCCATCTAAGGAAAAAAGAAGAAGATACGATTTCGTCAGAAAATAGACTATCTATTATTTTGGGGGCTGTTCTTGGTGCATTATTAGGCTCTCGTATTATGGGATTGCTTGAAAATCCTATGCTAGATTTTGCTACGATAGATCTTCTTCTACTGCTCAATAAAAAAACTATAATGGGTGGTTTATTTGGCGGGCTGCTTGGAGTCGAATTGGCCAAAAAAATAATAGGCGAGCAGCAATCCTCCGGCGATTTATTTACATTACCCATCATCCTAGGCATTTTCATTGGGCGAATAGGTTGTTTTCTTTCTGGAACGAATGAATTTACCTACGGTATAGAAACTACTTTTTTTACTGGAATGGATTTGGGCGATGGAATATGTAGACACCCTATTGCATTATACGAGTTAATTTACTTATTTTTCATCTTCTTACTCTTAAAGGCCAAAAGAACATCAAAGGCTTTAGAACGTGGGCTTTTATTTCAATACTTCATGCTTTTGTATTTTGGTTTTCGGTTCTTCATTGAATTTCTAAAACCGAATGTATTTTATGTCCTAGAGTTGAGCAGTATACAATGGCTTTGCTTGTTATGTTTCTTTTACTATAGAAAAACAATGGTTAAGGCTACTCCGAAAAGGCTCATCTTCAAGGCAAAAGGTAAGATTTAGTTTCTAGCCAAACGAAGCAAGGGGTTGAAACTCCTTTTTCTTAAATTGGTCGTTTTCGGTCAAGCACTAAATAATCAATAATGCCAACTAGAAAATATACTTATTACGATTTTACCTTGAGTCTTTGCCCAGAATGTTTAAAAAGGATTGATGCTAAGATCGTTTTTGAAGAAGATAAGGTTTATATGCTAAAACGTTGTCCTGAGCATGGAAACTCCAAAGTGTTGATTGCTGATGATGTGGAATACTACAAAAATATTCGGAACTATAATAAACCTTCCGAAACGCCTTATAAATTCAATACTAAAACGCATTATGGCTGTCCGTATGATTGCGGATTATGCCCCGACCACGAACAGCATTCTTGTTTGACCGTGATAGAAGTGACTGATCGCTGCAATTTGTCTTGTCCTACTTGTTATGCCTGTTCTTCTCCTTCTTATGGAAGACACCGAACGCTGGAGGAAATAAAGACCATGCTGGATACAATTGTGGCCAATGAAAAGGAGCCTGATGTGGTTCAGATTAGTGGTGGAGAACCGACAATACATCCTCAATTTTTTGAAATCCTAGACTACGCCAAGAGCTTGCCCATCAAGCATTTAATGTTAAACACTAATGGGATTAAAATTGCGAAAGATTTTGAATTTGCGAAACGCTTGGCTTCTTATACCCCCGATTTTGAGATTTACTTGCAATTTGATTCTTTTAAAAAGGAAGTGCTTGAAAATATGAGAGGTGCTAATCTCTTAAAAATCAGAGAACAAGCACTAGAGCATTTGAATGCATTGAATCTATCCACAACGCTTGTCGTTACGCTACAAAAAGGGAGCAATGATGATGAAATTGGTAAAATAATTGATTTTGCTTTACAACAAAAATGCGTTAGAGGTGTCACCCTACAACCCACACAAATAGCCGGAAGATTAGAGAATTTTAATCATCAAACAGATAGAATTACCTTGACGGAAGTTCGACGAAAAATACTAGAACAAACGACTGTTTTCGAGGAAGATGATTTAATTCCTGTTCCTTGTAATCCTGATGCTTTAGTGATGGGTTATGCCTTAAAACTTGACGGTGAAGTCTTTCCCTTAACGCGCTATATCAATCCAACCGATTTGCTAGATAATAGTAAAAACACGATTGTATATGAGCAAGACGAGCATTTGCATGGTAAAATGATAGAATTATTTAGTACAGGGAATTCGGTTGAGGTCGCCAATGAAAATTTAAAATCCATCATGTGCTGTTTGCCTCAGATAGATGCCCCAGAACTTGGCTATGATAATTTATTTAGAATGATCATCATGCAATTCATTGATGCTCATAATTTTGACGTGAGAGCCATCAAAAAATCTTGTGTTCATATTGTCAATAAAGACAACAAAATTATTCCTTTCGAAACCATGAATCTATTTTATCGTGATGATAAACTAGCGTACTTACAACAACTAAAAAATACTCTCCTATGATTTTACTAGAAGCTTTAGGCAATCCTTACCTTGGTATCTTCATTCTTGTCCTTTTAGCCATGTTTGGTGTGCCTGTCCTGTTTTCCATCATAGCGCTGTTTTTAAGAAAAAAGAAGCCAGAAGTAGCCAAAAAACTCTTCATTGCTGCTGTTATCTATTTAGTTATTGGGCTAGGAACTTGTGGTCTTATGATAAATTCCTAGGACTTTTGTCTATGTAGTTTATGTAAGGAGGTAGAACTTCTAAAAAAAAAAAAATTAAAACCAGAAACTCTTATCTTTAGCGGGGCTAATTCCCTCCATAACAAGAAAATATTTACAAATTTTCAAGGAAGATTCTTCATCCCACCAATTTAGCAAACCAAGGAATTCAAAGAAAAGTAGATTTGACGATTTTTTAACCATATAAGGCATAAGACGGCTACGCCATTAGCTAAGGTTTTGGCGT
>JAHDHB010000062.1 GCA_020631545.1 Saprospiraceae bacterium
AGAGAATTTTTCGAAAAGTAAAGAAACACTATGCAATGAACTGAATATCCTTGAAATAGACAAGGCGAGCTATCTCAATCAACTCCTAATTATCGGTAGAAAAAACCAAGTTCGAACTGCCTTATCTATTATTTTAGCTTTACTATGGTTGTATCTTAGTTTTGTAAAACTGCGAAGGAAAAATGAAATTCTAAAAAATACGTTTCAAGAACTCAACCACCGCATAAAAAACAATCTTAAGATGATTGGTGCCATGGTCGGTTTACAGAGCAGGGCTTCACATAACATCGCTGTCAAAATGGCCTTGAATGATGCTAAAAGTAGGCTTGAAGCTATTGCGCTTTTACACGGCAAGTTATATCAAAACGAGTCGCTAACAGATGTAAATATTTCAGAGTATGTGGATGATTTGATAGGAACTTTTCAATATGGTTTTGAGGGATACCCATCAAGCAAATCGCCTGTCGAAATCTCGTCTACGATTGAAAATATAAGCATGACAAGTGATTATGCCATCCCTATCGGTGTCTTGATCAACGAAATTGTAACCAATGCTTATAAACATGCTTTTGAAAAAACTGAACAGCCTACTCTTAACATCAGCTTAATAAAACATAGTGCTGACGAAATCAAGCTTTCTATTCTTGATAATGGTCAAGGCTTTACCAAGGCTATTGATGTCCATAATCCTGAATCCTTTGGGCTTAAGGTCGTCAAAATGCTTGTAGAACGACAGCTTGATGGAAAATATGAATTTACTTTTGATAACGGAACTGCATTTCATGCAATCCTTAAATACCAATAGCTATGAAAATTTTAATTGTAGAAGACAATGTTTGGCTAGCTGAAGAGCTAAACGCCTGGTTATCTGATGAAGGGTATACGGTTTTGGGCATTGCTGATTCGGGTAAAAAAGCCCTAGAAATGGTGGAAAAGGATGTACCCGATTTGATGATTGTGGATATTGGCCTTAAAGGTAGGATGAACGGTATTTCCTTGATGAAAAATGTTTTAAACCAACACGATGTAGGACACATTTATCTTTCCGGCAATATAAAAGAAAATCTAGATTGGTTAAAACAAACTAATCCTCAAGTAATTGTAGATAAACTGCCCGATATGTCTAAGAAAGTTTTTCTAAATCAAGTCGATTTTGCTTTACACAAATTTAATGAGGAAAAACTAGCGGATCAGGATAGTTATGTCGTGGACGATAGTCTCTTTATCTTTGATTCTAAGACGAATAAGGACATCCGTATTCCTCTCAAAGATATTTGCTGGTTTGAAGCTGCTGGGCCTCGAACGATTATCAAAACTAAGAAAGAGGGAGACGTTTCTTTTGAAAAAATGGGTGACAATCTTTTCAAGCAAAGCAAGAAAGGATGCATAGAAAAAGAACATATCATCTGCTTGAATCTCAATGGTATCTTAAAGAAACTCTCTTTACCGAATATCAAACGGGTGAATAGAAGGTATGCCGTTAATCTAGACAATGTAACGGCTTATCTACGAGGGGATAAAACACTCGAAGTTTGTGGTATCCCCCTGAAATCGCCACTAGGAAATTACTGCCCGAATATCTGGAAACATTTCAACTTACTTTGTGCTAATCGCAAAAAGAACAACTAAATCGAAGGTTAAAATCAAGTCGATAGTACCTTTGCATTTATCCGACAAGTGAAAGAAGGAAATGCCAATTTTCAGTCCATTTATTTAGCTTGATATTCAAGGTATTATTTATTTTTTTCCACTTCAAAATACGATTCTATGAACTACAAGAAGTATCCTGTAGGCTGCTCACCTTGCCTATACTATAACAAAAAAAACGGTCACTACGTTGCAGCGTAATGACCGATAGGATATCAAACCAAAGAATGGTTCAACTTAGTAGTAAAGTCTTTTCAAAAGTTATTCCAATAGGCTCATGCCAGAGTTTTATTGAGAAATAATTAACATTCTAGTCTCATCTCAAGTTATAAAAACACCATTTCTAACTTGACATGACATTAACTGTTTTTTGGTTTTGTAAATCCTAGGGGAATTCTTCCCACCCTCGCCTATTGCATAGGCACAACTCATTATCATTTTACTAAAAACCATTTAACATGAGACATATAATCTTAGGTATTTTCTATACCTTTTCTTTAACGATTTTTACTTCTTTTACGGTCCTTGAAGCTCCAGCAATTTTTGCAGGAGGAATTGTAGTGGATATTATCCAAGAAAAAACCAATAAAAACGGTCAGTTCAAAGTCGAAATCTGCGGGGCTTCCAAAGGTAGTCTCCAAATCTATCGCAATGGAAAGGAAATCATTTTTATTCCATTTGATATACAAAATGCCAATTGCGACACATGGACAGTAGACGTAACAACATGGGGAAGCGGCACTTACACGCTAATTGGAATATCAAGCATCAATGGTAGTCAAGATACGGCTCAAACAGTAATCTACTAGTAACCTCCGTTCGCCACTTTTCTATTCCAATAGGATAAGTGGCGGACACTACATTTTTTTGTCATTCTACCCTTTCCCCAGTTCTTCAATTTTTTCTCCTAACCAATTTCTACAGACAATCAAATCTATAGAATCCAACTCTTCCTTTAATGCCTCTCTATGTTTTTTTGGCGATAGAGTATTCTGCTTATTTAGTATCTTCTTAGTCATATAATGAAACTTAAAGTTAGCCATAATTCGTTCATTCTTATCACCTAACTTAACTAAAAGACGATTAAGGTGCTGACGAAAAGATTCCAACTCTTTATGAATCGAGATTTCACTATCTTCCAAGAGCATACTCGTATTACTCATTTCCCAATCATAGCAAGCCATCAAGCGAATGGAACGAGCGATAAATCGTAAATGAATGTCTTTAAACTGAGCAGCATACAACAAGGTGAAGGCATGACTATAATTTTTTATTGCTAAAGCAATTCTAGCTTCTCCAATCGTTTTCACTTCATCTCGGATAGTCGGATGCAATTTTTTATATTGTTCATTTAAGAACAAGGTAGCTGCTTTAGGTTTATTCAAAGCACAAGCCGTAGTAATGTAATTCATAAAATGCTCCTTGATAAAAAAACCATCATCAATTAAATAGTTTTCCCCGACACCTATCCGATAGATCCTTAAAGCGTCTTTTAAGTACTTGGAATTGCATCGAATAGCATGAGAAACTTGATTCATCAAAAGGCTAAAAATGACGGTTTGTTCTTTTCTACTAAGTTCTTTTAGTTCTTTTATTGCAGAATTTTTAAAATCTGTATATTTTTCTTCATCAAATTTATAATAAAGTTCTATATACAGCCTATGAATTTTAAGTAGGTTAAACCTTTCCAATTGAGGTTCCTTACTCATTTCTATCGCAGCCCTTAGCAAAGGGGTATTTAAAGAGTTCATAATCTTTCGATTAGAAGTGAGTGCTTTACAGGCAAAGCGAAGAATTTCCATACAAAAATAAGCATCAATATCGACTAAGTCTTCTTCTACAATACCATTATCTTTACTTAAAGGATGAAAAAAAACTTCTTCCAAGAACCAATGTTTCAGCCTAAAAAAGAGTAAACCATCAGGTTGATTCCTGTTTAGATCTTTAGGGGATTTCTTGATTAAACGCCCTCCCTTTTTTACCGTTTGCTTAAATAAATGTTCTGCTTTTGTTGATCTCAACCGCTTCATTAACAGAATATACTTCAGAATATCATGTTCTTTTTCATTGAGTTGTTCTGTAGCAAGGAATCGTTCCACCACCTCTATTAATTGATTATTTAGTTTAGTCGTCAATTTACGCACATCTGCGAGGTTCTTACCTATCATTCCTCCAATGATAACTTCACTAATGTCCGCTTTCCGCTCAATGCAGAGCAGCATATAATCCAAAATCACAAGATGTTCCTTCTTCTTGATATAACGTTCTGAGAAAAATCGAAACTGATTTCGTTCTTCAGATGACATATGCGAAAGAAATAGGACTATTTTGGATGTTTTCATAAGCTAGCGGCTGTTTTGTAATACTATAACAAGTTACAGGATATTCTTTTGTAGAGCAAATGGCGTTTTTTAAGAATTTCTAGGATTTTCCGTACGAGTTTTTATTCATAGCCTCAGGCACAAAACCACATACAAGCATAACAAACAGCCTATTACATTTAACCAACAAGCCAAATAACAGTACGACTAGTATTAATTAAGCAAAAATTATTGCATTTTCTTGCAGGAAAAGTCTCCCACTTATTTTCGAACTTTATATTGCGATGAACAATAAAGGATAGCTGTAGCCCCAAAATCAATCGCCAAAATTGAACTACAGATCGATGGGATAGCTTAGGAACTGAAATGCAAAGGAGGCAATCTATGTCGCCTTGCATTTCTAGTGTCATCTCAAACGGCAAAAATCGATTCCTAGCGAATATTTTTTATCGAAGAAGCAGAGTATCAGCTATTCTCCACCAAACACAAGGAGGCCTTGCGCAAACCTTCCAATTCATCATAAAACAAGGCTTCATCAAAGTAGAGTTTTGGCTTTAATTGAGTAAGTTGAGGCAGTTTAGCCTTTATAGTTTTCATGCTATTTTTGGAAAGCGGTTTACCTAAATTACTACGAATTGTTTTTAATAAAAGCAAGTAATACTCATTCAATTCTCCCTTTCGTTTTAGAAAACGTTTTAAGGCATCCACCATGTTTTTCAAGTAGTTATAATCTTCTTTATAATAAAGAACAAAAAGGAAAAGTAATTTACTAGATATAGCTAATCGGATATAAGTTGAAGGATTTTTTTCGAGATTCTCTTCAATTCGTTCACACCAAAACCGTGCTTGTTCATATGCCTCCAATTCAAAATATGCTTTAGCCAGATAATGGAAAAGTTCTGTAGGAGGAAAGCCAAAGTTTTTAAGTTCTAAGATTTTCAATTCCCCTAGTGTACTTGTATTCAAAGCTTTAATTTTTGCCGTATTTCCAGTAAAACAAGCGTAAACTATTTCACAAAAAAGAAGTTGATACTTATAGATATCCCTTACCGTTTGGGAAGCATCATAGTCAAATGCATACTTTTCGGGCAGTTTCTTATAAGCTTTTTGTTCGGCTTCATACTGCGATGGATTCCTAAGAATCGTAGCAAACAGTTCTTGGCCTTTTAGGATAAAATAGTTCTGCATGCATCGTTTTTGAAAATTGGGATAGTCTTCTAACAACTTTATTATCAGTAAAGTATTTTGGTATTTCCCTTCTCGATCATTTATCAATTCATAATAATACATGTAGGTAGAGTAGTAGCTAAATTTGCTCGTAACTCCAATGGCTAAATCTTCACCTTGAAGCATGGGATGTGCCATAAATGCTTCCAATTCTTCCCTAGACCGTGTTTTTTTAGTAATGATAAAACCAAAATAAAGTTGGTCGCACAAATTTTGATACATCATCGTATTATAAAACCCTTCGATAACCTCGCGTTGTTCCTCTATGATAAAATTCATCCGTTTCTCCGTCAATATATCATAATTTCCATGCGTAACATCTCGATCCCACGCATTGGCCAAGTAATGATAAATAGCACTGTTTTTCGCAACGGCCTTTTTCCGTAACTTATTGACTATCTTCGAACATTGAGCATGCAAACTCTTGGATTGCAGCATTTGAATTTGTTGCAATAAATCTATTTCCCTAGGATCATTACGGTACAAATAGGTTTGATAATTGGATAAAGCATTCAGTAGCAATTTGTATAAAGTATGCTTTTCTACAGCTAAATACTTGACCCATTTTTCTCCAGCAAATTCTAATTTTAAGGCTTCTTCATCATAAGTCTCCATCTTGGATATGACCTCAAAGAGTTGAAGAGATGAATTTTTAGTTTTGGTGTTATACTTTCTCGAAAGCAATTTAAAAAAGCGAATTTCTCCTTTCGTCATTGCCTTTATCAATTGAAATAAATCGTCAGATGTTTTCATAGTACTAAATTGGTTAGAATTGTAAATATAATAAAAACAGAATTAACCATTATTACTTACTAAGGAGTATCGAAATCATTCGTCTTATTTCTTACATCGTAAATGACCAAAAGCATACATTCTCCAACCCAATCAAGTATCTTTATAGAAAACTAGAACAATGAAAATTAGCCTGAAAAAACCCACACCGGAGCAGCTCAAAAAGTGGCTCGATGCACGAAAATCGGAAGACTTAACTTATGCTTTCCCTAAGGCAACACAAGACAAGGAGTTTCCTAGTGGATTTGACCATGATCGCAATGCTTGTCTGCTAGGAGTGGGCGATATTGCTTATAAAAAAGCGAAGGAAGCCCTCCAAAATTGGGTGATGTTTCCTAGTCCATGGATTACACTTTTTCCGCCTCCCATCCCTTTTGAAGAAGGGAAAGATGTAGCCCTTGTTTTTCATTTATTTGGCGTCTATTTTTATAGTAATGCAAGGATTGTCTACCTCATCAATGAAGCAAATCGATTCGGTTTTGCCTACGGCACCTTGCAAAGTCATATAGAATGTGGTGAAGAGGCGTTTTTCATTGAACGAAAAGAAAACGGAGAAGTATGGCTTCATATTCAAGCTTTTAGCCATCCCAACCACTGGCTAGTTTGGCTAGGAAAACCAGTAGCACGTTATTATCAACGGAAATTTATACGCGATGGGTTTGCTGCTATGAAACAGGTTTGCGGCAAAGCGGAAGATTAAGTTTAGAGTTAAAAGTTAGGAGTTAGGAGTTATCAAAACGATAGCTACTGTGAGTTGACCGTTTGGACAAAGCATCGTTTTTTCGTATTGACATACAGCTTGTTTGACTATGTTTTTTTTCAAAAAAATTCTCCTTTCCTCGCAAAACAGCAGCGGTTCCATGAACCGATAATTCTATTTTTTTGTATCTTTAAAACAATTTCTACACGAATAAATCGAACCCACTTGACAGAAAACAGTACACTGAGAATCAAAGCATTGGATTGGCCATTTCTGTTGCTTCTTATCCTACTTTTCCTTCCTGCCACCGTACTATATACCTCGACTTCCTTGGAGCCTACCTTAACACTGCGGCAGTTTGGTTTAGCCTTGGGCTTGTTTATTTTTTCTATCGTATTTTTTAAGCAAAAAATCGAACTAGAGCTATCATCTTACCTCGTAAAATATGTATTCCTTAGCAGCCTAAGCCTCCTTCTCCTAATACCTAGTTTTTGGGTTGCCCTTAATGTTGGAGAAGCGCTTAATGAACTAGTTAAAAGTGTGTTATCTATTGCAAGCATCTTTTTTGCAGCACTTATTTTCAAGCATAATCCTAAACGGATAACTTGGGTAAGCAGAGCCATCGTTCTTCTTGCTATTCTCCATAGCAGTATTAGCTTTCTCCAATATTACAACTTGTATTTCACAGCGTTAGAACCTAGAACAGGTTTAGCGCCCTTCGGTATAATGACCAATCGTAACTTATTGGGCTCTGCCCTAGCTTTGATGCTTCCTTTTTGCGTGTACATCATATTGACTGACACAAAATTGTGGAGGTATATCGCAGGGACAGCAGTGGGGGGAATTCTTTGGGGCATCTTTTTTTCTATGACGCGTTCCGTCTGGCTAAGTTTGGTTTTAGCTACGCTTCTAGGCAGTATTTGCTTGTTTTATTATCGAAAAAATATCCCTCTTATTTTCGTAAAAAACTGGTTTCGAGCTATCGGATTGTTAGGTATCCTGAGTGTATGCCTATTTTTTTGGTTACTTAAAGGAAATCATCCTCAAGGTCCATTTAAAGAAGTACAAACCCGACTTCTACAAATCACAAATCCCCAAGCAAATCCTGTAGAAAATAGCAACAGTATTGAACAGCGGAAAGCCTTATGGAGCACGACCTTAAATATGATTCAAGCCCACCCGATAGTTGGTGTAGGAGCAGGAAATTGGCGATTGAATGCCGCCAAGCACGGTATTTTTCATAAATGGGAATCGACCAATGAGCGTTTTGTCCCCTTGCGCCCCCACAATATGTACTTACAGGTATGGTCAGAAAGAGGTTTTCTAGGGTTATTAATGTTTCTCGCTACTTGGAGCATCGTCTTCATGGCCATTTTCAAGTCTTTTAGACAAGTAGAAACTAAAAATAAAACCTTGCTTCTTTGTCTTACAATAGGCCTTTTCTTTTTCCTTTTTGACGGACTATTTAGTTTTTCGAATGAACGAATAGCCCATACCTTTTTAGTGAGTGTAATGGTAGGAATCGTGTTCGCTATCGTTCCCCAATCATCGGATAAAAAAGCCTTACTTCCCAATGGGCAAAAAACACTAATAATCAGCGCCTTACTGTTTGCAACACTTGTAAGTTTTGGAAAATATGCTGTAGATAAAACGAGCTTTCGTATAAATGCAGCGAATGCACAAGGGGATTTTGAAAAAACCATACAAATCGCTCAAAATCAACCTTTATTCTTACTACCTTCTTTAAATTCATCAGCCGATCCGATAGCTTTTTATATCGCCAATGCTTACTTCTCCAATGAAGAACTATCGTTAGCTTTGCAGTATATTGAAAAGGCGAAAAAACAAGCTCCTTACCACCCTCGGGTATTGAATAATGCTGCCTATTTCTATTTCAAAAATGGTCAGGCACACAAAGCGATGAAGCTATACGAACAGGTACTAAGCCTTGAACCGAACTTTAAAAACGCGATGTTGGGCTTAATGGAATTGTATTATAAACGTGGGGAATACCAAAAGAGCTACAACCTTTTACTCCGCTCGAAGCTAGAAAATGCTCCTGAATATCAACAATTTCGCTTGAATTTGGAGAAAAGATTGCAGCATTAAAAAAGACAAAATTCGCACAAGTTTTACGTATGGGGGGAAAGAATTAAGAATTAATGTCGTTTAGTCAGGAGTTGCCGTCAAGGCGAATTTTAAACATATTAGACACATAAGGAAATATAAGTTTTGACGTAATAAGACTGGTGAGAAAGCAGCAATTCTCGGTTTGACAAAAGAAATAGGAAGCCCTCGGGTGTTCGCAAGAGAAGGCGGTAGCCTTCGAGATGCTGGTTCTATAGCAAGGGGTTTCAACCCCTTGGTTCGTAAAATAAGCCACCAAGTTTTGGTGAGAATTCTGCGTAAAAAACGTGAACTTTTGATCTTCGAAAATGGTCGAAAATACTTTTGCAATAAACTGTAATTCAATCCTTCTACTTGTAACACTTGTGTTAAAAAAACAACAAAATGGTCGTACATTGCATAGACCTGAAAAGAGACTCATTTCAAAAGAAGTTTGTGTCATTTAATGAAGCGGGGAGGTTGTGACGAGCAACCTTCATCTAAATGGCTTAGGGCAGAAATAACAACTTAAAAAAGAGCCTCTTAATTCAGGTGTTCAACTCAATCAAACATACAAATTAATAATTTAAAACGCTGTTTTGTTTCGGCTATTCCATGTGATACTTCGATCTGCTGCATTCACACTACCATCCAAATTTACATCAGCATCCAAGTAGCCCGATGTATTTCGTTCATTCCAAGTACTCGAACGATCCGCTGCATTTATTGAACCATCACTAGTAGCATCTCCTCCAATTAAGGCCTGAGTGCCATCCGTATACGTTTTATAATTATTGGAGTTACCTTTTAGCGCGATTTGCGTAAAATCCACGAGATTGTTACTACTTGCCAATTGTACGGTATTTAAGGTTTCAATACTCAAATGATTTCGATGACCAACTCTAACGTTATATTGATCTGGAGCTACAGGGAATCTTAGGACGGAAATTCCATCAACATCCGTAACATGACCGTCAGCCATCAACAAACCTGATTTACAAGCAACAGTTGTACCTTCGGTAGGATGATAAAGTTCGACCGTAACCCAATCCACGACTTCATAAGCTTGAAAGATAGTAGGAGAGGTGGATTCATCAGCAGGAAAACAAGCAATTCCAGCATAAGGACTTAGCGTAGGGATAAGATTATTCGTATTTAACATAGTAGACATTCGAGCTTGCCCATCGACATAAGGCCCTTCTAAAAATAGCTTAATATCCAAGCTTAAACCAGCACCTTCAATATTGACAGAAGAAACATTCCAACAATTGTCGCTATCTGTAACCGTAACGATATAAACGCCTTCCGACAGTCCCGAGATAGTAGAGGTCGTACTTCCATTGCTCCAAGCATAAGTATAACTCCCTACGCCACCACTAGGAATAACAGTGGCTGTGCCGTTCGCTTGCCCGTTTGTTTCATCCTCCTTCGCTATAGCTAAAATAATCCCACCAAGTTCTACTTCGGTAGAGCCTTGGTACCTATTGCCGAGGCCATCGGTGACCGATACAAAATGCAATCCTGCGGTTAGATTGGTCAATTCGGCGGTTGTTTCTCCATTATCCCATGCATAAGTGTAAGGGGGCGTACCTGATAAAACATCGACAAAAGCTTTAGCAGGTTCTTGACAGGCTTGGGCGATGGATGTAACGGTAAAAACTAAGGGCGAAGTAGCCGCAAAAGAGGTAGGAGGCTCCTCATTCATAAAGACATCCATCTTAGCCCATCGTACATTGATTAAATCCCCAATATTATCATTCATGAGTATATCATCAGAACGCACACGCCAGCCTTGTGCTGTAGGTAGATTTTCATCAATGATATTTACTTGACCAATCTTTCCACGACCAACCACATTCTGCAAGTCTATACGAGATACGCCCATATCGATATGATTCCCTGGCGTGTCATGATAAAAGCTGATAACATCCAATCCATTCTCTCCTAACCAAGAATCATCAAAAGTTGCAAAAGCTTCTCCCCTAGGATATTCTAAGTTGAAACTCAGCCCATAAGAAGCTACATCGACACTAGTATCTCTGTTCCCTACTAGATGTAAATCTATGATAAGCGTATCCTCCATACCATTCCGTACCTCCTTTAAAACGGGAACTAGCGCAAAATCACCCCGATTACTTCGCAGAAAATTAGCGGTAACCCCATTATGTGTGCTGTCAAAATTAGTGATCAAGGCGTCCAAGTCTGCAAAATCTATCGTTCCATTTCCATCACCATCAACATGTTTGAAATTATTGCCATTAGGCTGAAAATCAAGCCAATTTGGACAGGGTTGTCCTTCCCAATTCAGACTAGCATTTGGGCGAGGAATACCCGTACTCGACATAGCCAAGGCCAAAGCATTAAAATCATCTTCATTAGCAATAAAATCGAAATTGAAATCGCCTGGGAAAACACAAAGTTGGCCATCATCATTGAGAAAGACCTCCATCGTGTCTTGCATCGTCGTTGTACAAGAGTCAAAAACCGTCAAGGTATACGTTCCTGATTGATCCGCATTTATCGTTTTAGTAAAGCCCTTTAAAGCGCCCTCATAACGCCACACATAGCTAGCCATATCTAGTAAGCCAGCATCCAGCGTTGTGTTTAAATCACAGGACATAAAGGTATCTGCTAATGCCAATTCTCCAGCTCCTTGATAAATCACTATTTGCTGAGTGATCGTATCTTGGCAGGCGCCTCCATCAGAAGCTATCAGCTTCACAGCATAGCTTCCAGCGCTAGGAAAGGTGTGCAAATAGTCTGTATCCGTGCTTTCTAACACATCATCAATATACCATTCATAAACACTTGCATCCGTAGAGTTATTCGTAAAAAGGATAGGATTCAAGGCGCATTTATCAAGAGCATCGTACGTAAAATCGGCAGTACAAGAAGCTATAATAGATACCGTTATCGTTTCACAAAAATTACCAATATCACAAATATTCTCAACATCTAAGCAGACTACGTAAGAACCTGAAATGGCAAAGGAATGCGAGGCGAGCATATCCGTGCTTGTATTTCCATCCCCAAAATCCCAAGAATAATTCTGGAAAGAATTCAACTCTAAAGGCTCAAATTCATAAGCAGCATTCGTATTGGAATAGGTAAATGACGCGTCTGGAGTGTCTAAAACGGCTAGAGTATCAGTAGAAATATCAATACAATTGCCCGTATTCGTCTCTAGAGTGATCTCATAAACGCCGGCAGGGTTTGTCCCTCCATTTATTTGATTTAAAAAATCGACTAGGTCAGACGAAGTAGCATACGGAACACCATTCACCTTCCAAGTATAGCTTTCAGCATATTCGGTTTTGTTCTTTATATCTACATGGCTATATGTATTTGTCCCACTAATTCCAGTACTTGAACCTAAGCAAATAGGAGAACCTAGATTTACCTCTACGAGATCGTTAGTTATAGCATCCACGTTATATCCAATAAACTCAAAATCTGAATTCCCTTCACATACATCAGCACAAATATCAATTGAACTTAAATCATCATTTTCTTTAGTTAGTGTAAAAGTTGTTGTTGTAAGAGATGAAGAACTAGTAGGCAAACTAGCTAATACATTTGTTTCTGTGGGCGATACGGATGCTTGGGTAAAGCTTGTATTAAGCAATACGCAATTTGAATTAAAGTCATTTACATCTATAACACTAAAGAAATGATGATAATTAAAATAATTTTCCCCGACAAGAACCAGATCGCCATTTGGCGTAATGTCCAAGTCATTCAAGTGGAGGTTTTCCGTTTCTTTTGCTTGGGAAACAGCGCCTGTCCCCAATAATTCCACTAGAAAAGAGGGACTGGGATCACCAAAGGCATAATAACGACCATTTGAATGCTCTTGAACCTTCAAAAAGGTATTCGAACTAGAATTCTGATAGTAGGATGCCCATTCTAGTAAACCTATGATATTCACTTTAAGTAAAAAAGGATTTGAACCTGTGCCATAACTACTGGAAGAACCACTAACCAAGTAGCTACCTGTACTTGTAGACGAAATATGACGAATAACCTCTGAATTGATTCCACCAAAGGTTTTAGCCCAGAGCGATGTACCATTTTGATCCACCTTATAGACCAACATATCACCATTATAATTCCCCCCTAGGATGATATGATCACTCGCATCAAGCGTAAGCGTCTGAATAGCTACATTCAATGATTTTGACCATTGGATATTCCCAGCATTATCTAATTTCATTAGGCTAGTTATACCATCATAAGTCCTAATCATGATTATTAGCTCACCAGCGCTGTCTATTGCTCCTTCAATAATAGCATTATATGTATCAACTGGTAATCCACTAATCTCTTTCGACCATAAAACGTCTCCTTGTTCATTGATTTCAAGGATAATCGGTTTGCTATAATTATGCCCCATGATTAGGTATCCTTGGTTTGTTTTGGCTAGATCATTAATAATAGGTAAATTCAGAAACCCAATTGTCCATTTTTCATTGCCGTACAGGTCTCTTTTAGTGATGTATCGATTGTCTTGAATAGGCCCTAATAGTGTATTATTAAAACTTCGACTTTCTAGATAACCATCTGAAGTCGCCAGTCCATTTGAATGGGTAAATTGATACTCAATGCTGTGTAATTTTTGGGAAAAATGTGTAAAAGTCTCCTTAAATCCAATACTCTCACATTCTCTACAATCTTCAGAGGCATTCGAGACGGTAAGACAAGCACGGTACACACTGCCTAATACATAAGAATGCGTACTATTTTCGCCCACTCCAAAATTGCCATCGCCAAAATCCCAAGTATAAGTATTGCCTGCGGAAAAGTTATTAGCAGAAAAGGAAACGGAACTACCTGTTACCGTAAAACTAAAGGAAGCATCTAAAGAAACCGATGCTATATTTTCTTCTTTTGCAAGTATGTCAACCGAAAAGCCTATACCCACAAGTGCCAGTAGTAAAAATCTATAAAATGTAGTTGTTTTTTTCATGTCAGGATTGAATTGTCTTGGTTTTAAAAATTTGAACAAGAAATAACTCCGTGCTCTTTTTCATACTTCAAAAATACTGACTTGAAAGGGAAGAAAATGCAATAAAAAATGACTTTATTAAATTACAATAAATTTTAAATTGAATTATTTTTTGTTGAAAAACTCTTATAAATTATAGTTCTAAGAATTATTACAAAAAAATAAACTCCAGATTTAGACCTTTTATAAATAAAATAGCGTCTAACTTACTAGAAAATCATTTATTTTATGCAGAAGAGTAAGTTGTTTCAAATATTAAAGAATCTGGATAACAAAGAGTTAAAACAATTGACTCATTTTGTGGCTTCTCCCTTATTCAATAGTGATAGTAGATGTAGTCAATTGTTAGCCCTTCTCCTTCCCTACTTGAAAACTTCTAAGCCTATTGATTTAGACAAAAAGATCCTATTTCAACAGTTGTTTCCTCATAAAAAATATGGCCCATCTCTAGCAGTGCTAATGAGTGCCTTACTACGTTTGGTCGAAGATTTTTTAGCTTTCAAGGAGTTGAAAGAACAGCCTTACGAACGAGAACGACTTGTATTGCAATCTTTTATAAAAAGAGGAATCCCAGAACGAGTTATTGATAGCAATTTTCAAAAAATAGGCTTGCTGTACAAGAACAGGAAACGAAAGGAAGTGGATGAACGCCTAGGTTTTTTAAATGTCCAGAAAAATTATTTTCAATATGTCAAAAACACCAAAGCTATCCAAGTTGGTGATTTGGCCAGCACATTGCTCCATGATTTGAATGAAGTCCACACCCTTTTGCAGTTGCAGTTTTACTTAGACGGCATTAACCTACGAAACGTTCAAGTCTTTGAATTTGATGAGGCCGAATTGAAAAAGGTGCTAGCCCAAGTAAAAAAGAAATATCCAGCAAGGAAACATCCTCAGGTTTATGTTTTGTACAAGGCCATCAATATGTTATTAACGGAATCGGAAGAAGCCTATTTTCGAGAGTTGAGCATTTTTTTAGAACAAAACTACCCCCTTATCGCCAAGGAATATCTAATTGATATCTACGCACTCATGTCCAATTACTGCATAAGACGTGTACAGGAAGGAAAGATCAGTTTTTTGCAAGAATTATTTGAGATTTATAAAAAAATGGTCTCTCGAAAAGCCCTTTACCGAGGCAAATATCTTCCCATTGGTCGTTTTCGAAACATCATCTCCCTTGGCTGTCAGTTGCAAGAGTTGGAATGGACGGAACGTTTTTTACGCCAAAACATCCCCCACATCAGCATCAAACATCAAGCAAGCATTCAAGAATTCAGCCTAGCCACCATTTTTTTCTACAAGGGAGATTTTAAAAACACTATCCACCATTTGAATGAAATGGCAACAAATCCTGCGGATAGTTACTATGAAATCAATCGACGTTTTCTACTCCTAAAATCTTACTACGAACTAGGCGAATCGAATGCTCTCCGCTCGAATGCTCTAGCTTTTAAAGTCTTTGTCCGTACCACGAAGAAAATATCAGCCATCAACAAAAAGGGATACTACAACTTCACAAACTTACTGTTACGCATTTATAAAGTAAAAAACAAAGATTCCAAAATGGCTACCTTGCAAACTATAAAAATTCGAATAGGGCAGTACGAACATCTAAGCGATAAAAAATGGCTCTTAGAGAAAATAAGCGATTTGGAGTAACAACGACTTCCTAAAAAATACGACGTATGATTAGTCATTTTTACCTGCAACTTTGCTTGCGGACTATTTGCCATCCATAGTTATCCTTTCTCTGCCTATCCCTCCTATTCTACCATCGCTCCCTCAGAGATTGATCTCCTGCATTTTGAAGGAATCACCAAAACTGGAGATAAAATAGAGATCTTGAAGCTTGCCCAATTCGAAAAATTTCGAAGAGAGCATTTCACCGTTTTTGAGGAAAACATAATTGCTGCTTGGAAAAACAAGGAAACTATTGATAACCAAGTCCTTGATTATTGGAAGATTTGGACGAGTAATATACCACAACTTCAAGAAGTCAAGGAATTAAAAATATACTATCATCGCACTCCTGTACAACCTGAAAAACGTACCGAATTCATCGTGAATGAGTTAATTTACGAGGGTTCTCCCTTCCAAATGAAATAAATCAAGTGTTGAAATTCCCTTGAAAATTCAGGAAGTGTACTCCTCCTCAACCAAGGAGAACGCCCCTTCCTCCTGAAAATTAGCCTAAGGATTAATCGAATTCAGGTACTAAGCAACGAAGTCTTAGACATAAATCACCAGTTTCTCCCTACGTTTAAGTCCTATCCTATTTTAAATTAGACTTATTCTAAAGTTTATGGCTTAAATTTCTTTATGAAAAGTAAGAATAACGTATTTTTGCGTCTTTACTAGAAAAATGAGTCAACTATGCACTTGAATAGTTTAAAAAAGGGAGAACGATGCTTGGTTACCCAAATGCCCGAGGAAATAGCAGCAAGGAATTTTCTGTTGGTCAATGGTTTTTTTGTGGGGGCAGAAGTTCAAGTAAATGCCAACGATAGCTTACGGCAATTATTGCATTTATCTGTTGGAGGGCGTTTTCTCGCGATGCGTAAAGCAGATGCAGAAAGAATTAGTGTACAAAAACTTGAGGCATAAATGAATAAGATAGCGCTTGTTGGAAATCCCAATGTAGGAAAAAGTAGCCTGTTTAATTTGCTAACAGGTTTGAATCAGAAAATAGCAAATTATGCTGGTGCTACCGTAGAGAAAAAATCGGGCAAGCACAAGGATATTGAAATTGTCGATTTGCCCGGCCTTCAATCCATGTGGGCTCATACCCTTGATGAAAAAATCAGTAGCAAGGAAATTCTAAATTTTGCCGCCCAAAAACAGCCTATTCTGTTTGTAGCAAATGGTTTGCAACTCGAAACTAGCCTCCTACTTTTTTCTCAAATAGCGGATTTGCAAGTGCCGATTGCCTTGGTCATCAACTTTAAAGATGAAGTCAAGAAAAACCAAATCGACATAGATACTAGCGCCTTAAAAAAACGCGTAGGTTGTGAGGTTATCCTCATGAATTCTAAAACGGGGGAAGGTTTAGAAGAGGTCGTTGCTTTGTGGGAAAAGAATCAATTTCGCGTTCCAATGGCTTTTTGTAGAAGTAATTATGAAAAACAAGAAGGCCATACGATTGTAAATAGTTATCAGGACATGTTGGTCAACCACTTGGAGGATCAAACTGGAGAGGCTGCAAGGCTATATGAAAGTGATGTCCTTAAAAGGCAGCAACTTATAAGCAGTATCGCAGATGAGACGGTCAAGCAAACGAGCGCCAACAATCCGCTTCAAGCCTTGACGATGAAGTTGGATGGTATTTTATTGCATCCACTTTGGGGAACGCTCATTTTTCTAGCAACCTTATTTGCTATTTTCCAAGCCATTTTTGCCTTATCCGAATGGCCAATGCAATTAATCGATGGCCTTTTCTCCTACTTTAGCACCTTAGCCAGTGATTACATTCCTTTTAAGGGATTAGCTGATTTGGTGGCAAATGCCGTGGTGCCGGGGCTTGCTGGTGTCTTGATTTTCATTCCACAAATCGCTATCCTATTTTTCTTACTCGGTATTTTAGAAAGTACGGGGTATATGGCGCGGATTTCCTACTTGTCGGATCGATTGCTTCAAAAATTCGGTTTGAGTGGTAGCAGTGTTATCCCGCTCATGTCTGGTATGGCTTGTGCCATTCCTGCGATTATGAGCGCAAGGGCGATTAAAAATGAGCGTGAACGACTTGCCGTTATTCTTATCACACCTTTTATGACTTGTGCCGCTCGCTTACCCGTGTACACCATACTTATCGCACTGGTTTTCCCTGATACCATGATTGCAGGCATGAGTGTAAAAGGCTTGGCACTCTTTGGCTTATACTTGCTAGGAACTTTCACCGCCTTAATCGCTGGTTTTTTCTTGACACGCTACTTAAAACAAGAAAATCAATCCATGTGGATGATGGAATTACCTGTTTATCGCAGTCCGCACTGGCGGAATGTTTTGATGGATGTTTTCCTTAAGACAAAATCCTTTGTTGTAGAAGCAGGAAAAGTTATTTTTGTCATCTCCATTATCTTGTGGTTTCTTGCCAGCTTTAGTCCTAAGTCTGAAGAATTTATCACTCAAAAAATAGATGAAGTTAAAGTAGCACAAGGAGCTGATGTAGAACAAGAAGCTTCTTCTATTCGCTTGCAATATTCTTATGTAGGATATATGGGCCGTGCGATAGAACCCGTCATTCAGCCCTTGGGTTATGACTGGAAAGTAGGCATCGCCTTGATTACCTCTTTTGCAGCAAGAGAGGTTTTTGTCGGCACCTTATCCACTATCTACAGCATTGGTTCTGAGGATGAAGGCCCAGTAATTGAGCGTATGCGCAAGGAACGAAATCCTAAAACCGGTGAACCTTATTTTAACTTAGCTACTTGTATTTCACTACTCTTATTCTATGTTTTTGCTTTGCAGTGTATGAGTACACTCGCCATTGTACGCAAGGAAACCGATACTTGGCGCTGGCCTATTTTACAATTCGTAGGAATGCTTGTTTTAGCCTATGTAACAGCCTTTGCAAGCTATCAATTGCTAAGTTAGTAAGTTATACTAAAGCAGTCTTTCTTAGAGGGCAATCACAAGCTTTTGCCCTCTAAGAAATTAGATTTTAGAGTACTATCCTCCTAGTAAGTTCTTAAAATTCCGAAGGAATTCGCCAAAAGCTCTGCCACCAAGCATTACTCCCCTTCAACTTCCTCCTTCATCCCTTCCAAAAAATTCAAAACCCCTTCATAATAAGCCTCCAC
>JAHDHB010000648.1 GCA_020631545.1 Saprospiraceae bacterium
GCGAAGCGCAAAAAATCCTATGTCTTATACACCTTTTTGTATCTAAGCCCACGTTAGGCTCATATGATTCTTACATGTCTTATATCCCTTCTATGTGGTTCAAAATTCGCCAAAATCACATTTCCACAGTTCATTTTCTGAACAAAAATTATAGAATCTAAGCCTTATTTATCAAATAGTTGGAAAATTGGATTAAATTTGCGCTTTGTTGAACCTCTCAAATTTTGCGATGAGTGATCCGATAAAGCATGAATGTGGTATTGCGCTGGTGCGCTTGCTAAAACCGCTTGATTATTATCAAAAAAAGTATGGTACACCTTTGTACGGCCTGAACAAGTTGTACCTGCTGATGCAGAAGCAGCACAATCGGGGACAAGACGGGGCTGGAGTGGCTACGGTCAAGCTCGATCCGCCTACCGCTTCGAACTATATAGACCGGTATCGTAATAATAAACCTTCTCCGCTTCGGGGGCTTTTCAAGAAAATTTACGGCTCTTTTAAAGATGTGCCTAGCCATAAATTGGCGGATGCGGCATGGGCTAAAAAACGGCTTCCTTTCCTAGGCGAAGTGCTGCTTGGCCACTTGCGATATGGGACACATGGCGGTAAAAAAATTAGTTTCTGCCATCCGATTCTACGCAAAAGCAATTGGATAAATCGGAATCTCGCTTTAGCAGGAAATTTCAATTTGACGAATGTCGATGAGCTGTACGACCATTTGATAAAACTAGGGCAACACCCTGTAGAACAATCAGATACA
Organism: Saprospiraceae bacterium; assembly: GCA_020631545.1. GTDB lineage: Bacteria > Bacteroidota > Bacteroidia > Chitinophagales > Saprospiraceae > JAHDHB01. The sequence goes on from JAHDHB010000648.1 coordinate 761, forward strand.
GTTACAGTACTAGAGAAAATCGGTCATTTTCTGGATTTTGAGGTTCAACAACGTTACAATGATTATCGGGAAGAAGGAGAGTTGAATAAGCGCGAAATCATTGATTTGGTGAATGAAGAATTGGATGTGCTGCGCATTATTCGACGTTCAGCCCGCAAATTTGATGGTGGCTATGCGATAGCAGGGATGATCGGGCATGGCGATGCTTTTGTGATGCGTGATCCTGCGGGAATTCGTCCTGCCTTCTATTATCAAGATGAGGAGATTGTTGTTGTTGCTTCCGAACGGCCTGCCATTCAGACAGCTATGAATGTTCATTTCGATTCCGTCAAGGAGCTTACGCCTGGTCATGCTTTGATTATCAAGAAGAATGGGAAAGTTACTTGCGATTCGTTTTTAGAGGCTCTTCCTCAACGCTCTTGTTCCTTTGAGCGAATTTATTTTTCTAGGGGGACAGATAAGGAGATCTATTACGAACGTAAAAAACTAGGCGCTTTACTAGCAGATGCTATCTTAAAATCTGTTAATTACGACTTTGACAACACCGTTTTTTCTTTTGTTCCCAATACGGCAGAAGTTGCTTTCATAGGTATGATGAAGGGGATTGAGGATAAACTGAATGCCATCAAAAAGGAAAAAATACTAGCTTTAGGTAAAGATTTTAACCCTAGTGAACTTGATAAAATCTTAAGCATTCGTGCTCGTTTTGAGAAAATAGCGGTCAAAGATGCCAAACTACGAACCTTCATCACAGAAGGCGCATCGCGTAGCGAATTGGTTTCTCACGTATATGATGTCACTTATGGTATCGTAAATAATCATGTGGATACCTTAGTTTTAGTGGATGATTCTATTGTACGCGGCACTACGCTGGAGAAGAGTATTATCAAGATTGTAGCACGGTTGAAGCCTAAGAAAATTGTTGTGGTTTCTTCTGCTCCCCAAATCCGATATCCTGATTGCTACGGCATAGATATGTCTAAAATGAAGGATTTTGTGGCCTTCCGTGCCCTAATCGCTTTGCTCAAGGAAACGGGGCAAGAAGATAAAATTCAGAAAGCTTACAAAATTTGCAAGAAGCAAGCAAAACTTCCTCCAGAAGAAATCGAAAATCAAGTAACGCCCTTGTACGATTTGTTCTCCTACGAGCAAATTTCTAAAAAGATAGCCGAAATCGTCACCCCTGAAGGAATTGAACCTGAGGTAGAAGTGATTTATCAGACCCTAGATGGGTTGCACAGTGCTTGCCCGAATCACAAAGGCGATTGGTATTTCTCAGGAAATTATCCAACCAAAGGAGGAAATAAAGTCGTGAATCGAGCATTTATGCACTATGTAGAAGGGAAAAACGTGCGTGCCTATTAGCCTAAGTTAAAGGAAAAATGGTATATTCAGGAGGTTAAAGCTCCCCTAAATTCTCCATTACCTTAGAAAAACTTGGTTGATTGTAGTAAAAAAATTATTTTTGGAATAATGTTTGGATTCAAACTACCAACCATGAATGGGTAACCCCCCATGACGATTACATTTTATCATCCAAAATAAATCAGGTAATAATGAAAAAAGTATTCACTTCCATGTTATTCTTAGCGCTGTTTTTGTTCAGTGCGAATTCTTTTGCCCAGGTTACTGGTGTATGGAAAACCGTTGATGATGAGACAGGTATAGAAAAATCTCACTTAAAGATTTACGAAAAAGATGGGAAGTACTACGGCAAAGTCGTAAAAATATTACGCGAAGAACATGTTAATGATGTTTGTAGTAATTGTACCGATTACAGGAAAGACAAACCTATTGTAGGCATGGAAATCGTTTCCAATATGAAGAAAAAAGGTGACACCTACAGCGGAGGAGAGATTCTTGATCCTGAAAAAGGAAAAATTTATGATTGTAAAATGTGGAGAGACGGCGAAAACTTAAAAGTTAGAGGTTACGTAGCTTTTTTCTACCGCACCCAAACTTGGTATCCTGTAAAGTAATACCACAAGCGTTTCAGAACGTTACAACTCACGACATACCCCTGTCAATCAAACTATTAGCAACAACTTAAAGATTGATTAGTGCTTCGTGATTCTTCCTTCTTCATTTGGCAGCTATGCTAAAAGAAGGATACAAAAAATAAAAAAAAATAGAGCCCGGGCAATAAAGTCCGGGCTTTTGTGTTTATATAGTGAACCAAGGGAATTTATAGCTTAGAAAGACAAGGAGACAGAAG